>DMMN01000377.1 GCA_003453835.1 Bacteroidota bacterium
CTTCGACGCAACCCCTTCAATAGATTGTACTGGCTTGATGACAACCGTGCTCATGAAGACTCTGATCACCAGCCAGACAAGGAAGAGCGTGGCAATTGCTGCACCGACCGACGTCCACATCAGGCGGTTGATCTCGGCGTTAATAGCATTCAGCGAAGCGGAAACCTCCACCACGGCGCGAAGCTCGTGGCTCTTTCCGTGACAAGTGTAGCAGCGAACCTCATTTGGGATGGGCGACAGTCGAACCATATACTCCTCACCATCCTTCGTCTCAAAGAACTCGACCGGCTTGTTTTCCTTCTTCTCCCCAAACGATGCAAGCTGGGGGCGCATCCTCGGTTGTGGATTGAGAAACCGCTCGTTCCCGTCATTGTCGAATACGTGGAGCGTATGAACTGTCGGGATGGCCCGAAGCTCGTCCACGAAATAGCGGACGGAGTTGGCACGGCCGACGAGCATGATGCTTCTGAATCCTTCGAACGTCGTCGCCTGCAATGCGGCTGTGAAGATCTTGGAGGGATCGTTGGCGTAGCGCATGAGCGAGTCGGATTTGAAGTCAATAACCATCACGCCGCGCATCGGGAACTTCGCTCCGTGGCACACCTGGCAGCGCTCCTGGTTTTCGAGCGGGATGAACAAGCGAAGCATCTTCCCAACATCCTCGAAGTGATGCGCCGTTCGGTTTGTCTCCAGGATCTCCAGAATCTTGTCTTCCGGAATATCGTCGGTTTCGAGGCCGAAGGCCACGTAGCCATCTTTGCTGTAGACCTGCACACGCTGAATCCAGGGGATCTCCAGTGCGCTTGCCGTGAGCGTGTCCATCTGCTCCCCCTGTCCGCCGAGCATGATCGTTCGGAACGCGGATGCGAGAACATCCCCCATTGCGCCGGCCATTTGGCGTGTCGCCTCTTTGTCGCTCGTCGTCCGAATGGCTCCCGGCTCCAGCGCAAGCTGCAGCACCCCGCGAATCTCATGATCCCGCTCATGGCATCGCCAGCATTCAGGACGGTTCGCCAGCGGCTCGTAGCGAGTGAAGACGTCCTTCTCCCCGTCCTTCATCATCGTTGAAATCATAGCCCGGCTCTCGAGCGTTCTGCGGAGAATCGGGTCATCAACATTGTAGATCACTCCTTCACCTTCGCGGAGAAAGACCTCGCGACCGAACCTGTCATAGATCGTCAACGATCCGAACTTTAGATTGCGCCGCGCGTCGTTCAGGAACTCATACGTCAGCGGCGCCTTGCCGGTCATCATCACGCTCCGGATGCCGCTCACGATCGTCTCCGTGAAGAGGCGGACTTCTTCCTGGTGCTTTTGGAGGAGGGTTTCGGATTCGCTCTGAATTTGCCAGACGACGAAGGTGCCGAAGCCCGTTATCAGGACGGCGATGAGAAGGAGGAGAATCTTGAGTTCAAGCCGGGTTCGGATTGCGCGCAGCACGCCGGAATTCCCCCATTGGGTATTTCCCAAAGCAACGGGAAGGGTGGTGTGAATTTGAGGACAGAAGAGCTACGTCGGTGCTGATTCTAGCTCATTTTTTGCTGAGAATCAATTGACTAGTCGAGCTTCTTCCTGAACCTCAAGACGCTCGCTGCAAGGATGGCTACGCCCATCACCAGCAACGCCGCGGCCTCGAGCCAGAGAGTCTCGATCCCGACGCCCTTTAGAATAATGGATCGGGCGATGACAAGATAGTATCGCATCGGAATGGCGTGTGAGACGAGCTGCAGCAGAGGCGGCATGTTCTCGACGGGAAAAACGAAACCGGAGAGATACATCATTGGCATGAGCATGGCGAACATCGCCGTCATCATCGCCTGCTGTTGCGTGCGCGAGACGGTTGAGACGAAGAGGCCAAGCCCGAGGGACGTCAACAGGAAGAACCCGGTGAGCAAGAAGAGCAGGAGGACGCTCCCTTTGATGGGAATGCCGAAGCCGAACACCATCACGGAAAGAACGAGACACACATCGATCAGTCCGATGATGGTGAAGGGAACAAGCTTCCCCAAGATCAGCTCTGACGAAGTGATGGGCGTGACCATGAGCTGCTCCAGCGTCCCGATCTCCTTCTCTTTCACGATCGCCATCGCCGTAAGGTTGGTGGTGGTGAGCAGAAGAATGAGCACAAGCACGCCCGGAACCATGAAGTTCCTGTGTTTCAATGCCGGATTGTACCAGGCGCGAGTCTCCGCGTTGATGCCGCCGAGAGTCCTTGGGTTTCCGATGAGCTCGGTGAGGATCTCGGTGGAGTAGCCCGTGACGATCTGGCTTGCATAGCTCATTGTGATCGCGGCTGTGTTGCCTTCGCTTCCATCCAGCAGAATCTGGATCTTTGCCGATTCCCTCCGCAAGATTTTGTCCCCGAACTTCGGCGGAACGACGATGGCGACGGAGGCTTTCTGATTGTCCAGGTAGTGATGAATCGTTCCGTAATCTTCCGTCGAATATTCCAACGTGAAGTAGCCGGAGTTCGTGAACTTCCGGATCAGCTCTCTGCTTTGAGCTGATTTGTCCAGATCGCATACAACCATGGCGATGTCCTTCACGTCAAGTGACGCGGCAAAGCCGAGGAACGTCAACTGCAACACGGGTGCGACGAAGACGATCGGCAGCATCTTCTTATCTTTGAAAAGCTGGCCGAACTCTTTCTTCAGAAGGGCGATGATGCGCTGTCGGTTCATGTCATCATCCAATCGTTTTTCTGAATCGCAAGGAACTGACCGTCAACAAGATCGTCGCGTAAAGAGCGAGATAGACAACCTGTTCCCAGAACGCTTCCAGTCCGACACCCTTCAGCACGATTCCTCGCAGGATGACGAGATAGAATTTCGCCGGGGTCACGTTCGAAAGTACCTGCAGCCACCACGGCATGCTGCGGATCGGGAACATGAATCCGGAGAGGATGATGGTGGGCAGCATCGAGACGAGCGAGGCGATCTGGAAGGCCACCTGCTGGCTGTCGGCGATGGTCGATACGAACAGCCCGATCCCCAATGCAGCCATGATAAAGAGAAGCGTTGCGCCGAAAAGATGCACGAGGCTTCCCTTCACCTCGACACCGAACATAAAATAGGCGGCAGTGATGACGAGCGCGGCGGCAACGAGCGAGATGAACACGTACGGAATCATCTTTCCGATCACGAGCTCGTGCGAGCGGATGGGAGAAACGTTGATCTGCTCGATGGTATTCCGTTCCTTCTCTCGCACGATCGAAAGCGCCGTCGCGATGACTGCCGTGATGGCAAGGATGAACCCGATGAGCCCCGGGACGAGGAACTTCGCGCTCTTGAGCTCGGGATTGTACCACATACGCGCCTCGAACTGAACGGGAATGTAGTTTCCCCTCCCGATCTTCGCAAGGTTCTCCAGGATGATCTTCTGAGAGTACTGCAGCGCGATGACCTGCACGTAGCCGACAACGGTCGTCGCCGAGTTGGAGTCCATGCCGTCAACCAGGACCTGAATGTTCGCCCTCTCGGTTGCGAGGAGCTTGTGCGTAAAGTCGGGCGGAATAACGATCGCCACGCGGATCTCGCCGTCGTCGATAAGCAACGTTGCCTCGTCGGTTGTGCGGAGATCCTCCACATAATCAAAGTAGCCGGAGGTGACGAACGAATTGACAAACTCACGACTCCTCTTACTCTTGTCTTGATCGACGATCCCCATCTTGATGTGCTTGACGTCGAGGTTCAACGCGTAACCGTTGATGAGGAGCATGATTGCGGGAACGAGCGTCAGGATCCCCAGAACTCGCTTGTCCCGCTTGATCTGCCGCAACTCTTTCTTCATGATGGGGATGAGTCGTTCGATCATGGCGGTCCTCAGGCAGCTTTCGTTGCCTCCTGGTCAAGCAGGTTCNNATAAAGACGTCTTCGAGCGAGGGCGTGATGCGGTCGATCTTGTGAAGAGGAATGCCGTTTGCAGTCAGCACCTGGCGCGCCCGCTCCCTGGCAACCTTCTCATCCCGGACGCTGACGTGCAGCTTGGTTCCAAAGACCGATGTTTCGATTGCCCAAGGCTCCTTCTCGAGAAGCGACATCGCTTCGATGACATTCGGGCAATGCATCTCGAGGATCGGGTGCTTGATATAGTTTTGCTTCAGTTCCTTCGGACTTCCGCCTGCGATGATCCTTCCTGCGTTTATCAAGATGATATCGTTGCAGTATTCCGCTTCCTCCAGGAAGTGAGTGGTGACGAGGACGGTCACTCCCTCAGCAGAGAGATCGTTAATCAACTCCCAGAACTTCCGCCGCATGAGCGGGTCGACACCGCTCGTCGGCTCATCCAGAAAGACGATCCGCGGCCGGTGGAGGACGGCGCAGCCGAGAGCGAGCCGCTGTTTCCACCCGCCGGACAACGTGCCGGTGATGCTTCGCTCCCGTCCGCGGAGATTGGCGATCTCTAACACCCACTCCTTTCGTTTCTTGATCTCAAGTTCCGAGAGACCGTAGACTCTGCCGAAGAAGTTGATGTTCTCTTCGACCGTCAGGTCTTCGTACAAGGAGAAGCGCTGAGACATGTAGCCGATGCTCTCCTTCACTCTGTCGGGATCTTTCCCGATATCAAATCCTCCGACACGGGCTGTTCCGTCGGTCGGTTCAAGCAACGCGCAGAGCATGCGGATGGTCGTCGACTTTCCCGCTCCGTTCGCGCCAAGGAATCCGAAGATCTCTCCTTTTTTGACATCGAAGCTAATCTGATCGACGGCGTAGAAATCGCCGAAGCGTTTTGTAAGATGTTCGACTGAGATTGCGTCTTCCGGCATGATCCTCCCCGAAGCTGTTTGGTTTATTTCCCGTCACCAATTGCCTTGATGAGCTTGGCCTGGGCCAACTCGTAGTCCACCTGCGCTTGAGTCAATTGGAGTTTTGATTGGAGCAACATCACCTCCGCATCCAGCAACTCCGAGTTCGTCGTGAGTCCGAGCTTGAACTTTTCCTGCGTGGCCCGATAGTTTTCGCCGGCCTGTTCAACGCCGAGCTCGGCAAGCTTGATCTTTTCCCCCGTCTGTCGAACGCTCAAATAACTTTGTGTCACCTCCAGCGTGATCCCGTCTTTCAGAGAGGCCAGTGCATCGTTCGTCTGCCGGAATTGTGCCTCTGCCGCGGACGTTTGATGAAACGTTGTCAGGTTGTTCCAGAGATCGAATTGGAGCGAGAGGCCGACATCCCATGTATCCCTGAACTCGTCCTTCGCCGGAAAGATCCGCTGATTCGGTCGGGCATAATAGTAGTTGCTGGTGAGAAACAGTTGGGGAAGCCATCCTCCACGCGCCGAGACGACAGTTGCGTCCGAGGCACGGACTCTCCACTCCATTCCTTGCACGTCCGGACGCTGCAAGAAGGCGGCCTGCACCAGCCGATCAAGATGCGGGAACTCGTTCACCAGCGGCGACAACGAGGAAGAGATCGTCACATTCGTCGCCAGGGGAATGCCGATCAGTGAGTTCAACGAGATCATGGCAAGTTGAACGCTGTTCTGTGCGTCGCTCTGAAGGATCTTCGCGTTCGAGAGCTGAACCTTGACCTTCAGCACTTCGTTGTTCGTCGCCATCCCTTGGTTCCGGAGATTCTCAATATCCTCGACGTGCGCGGCGACGAGGGAGACGTTTTCATCCGCCTGCAGTTTGAATTCCCTGACACGATAGAGGCCCCAGTAGGCAAGCTTGACGTTGTAGATCAGCTCGGCTTTGTCCTTGGCGACATCACTTCTTGCAGCGTGCGCTTGAAACTCGGCGCCGTTTGCCGCCCCTTGCAGTTTCCATCCCGTGAAGAGAGGTTGTTGAAGCGAGAGCCGGGCATGGTAGTTATTGAGAACCACCGGAAAGGAGACCGGTGAGCCGGGGAGCGGGATTATGAATTCCGGCACATCGCTCAGTTTTAGATAAGATGCCTGGAGCTTGAGCGTCGGATACAGCGCGGCCGAAATCTCGCCCGCCTTCGCATCGGCATACTCTGCCTTCATCAAGGAAGAATGCAGGGACTTGCTGTTCGCAATCCCAAGGCTGATCGCTTCTTCAATCGTGAGGCTTTTCTCCTGTGCTAAGAGGATGGTGCTTCCCGCACAGGCGACCACGAGAAGTTCTTTCAGATTGTTCAGCGTCATGATATCGTCACCTCACTTTCATACGGAGCGCGTTGTTCGGAGAGAAGAGAGATAAACACATTCTCAAGCGACGGAGATATTAGCCGCCAATTGAGCACATCTACGCCGTGCGATTTCAAGTACGAAACCACCTGCTTCATGTCTCGTTCGGCATCCTCAACGACGATGTTCAGCCTGTCACCGAACGCTTGCACTTCTTTGACGGGGCCGAAGGTTCGAAGCAACGCGAACGACTTACGAATGTGGGAGCAGACGACCTCGATGATCACTCCCTTCATAACGCCCTTCAGTTTCTGCGGCGTGTCGGCCATCAGAATCCGGCCTTCATTGACCAGCGCGACACGGCTTGAGCGCTCGGCTTCGTCAAGATACGGCGTGGTCATAAGGATGGTGATTCCCGTTTTGAGAAGGCTGGAAAGCACTTTCCAGAAGTCACGGCGGGAAACCGGATCGACTCCGGTCGTCGGTTCATCGAGGAACAGGACTTCCGGAGTATGAATGAGTGTGCAGGCGAGAGCGAGTTTCTGTTTCATCCCGCCCGAGAGCTTGTCGGCAAGCCGTTCCCTGAACGGCGTTAGCCGAGTGAACTCGAGGAGCTCGTTTCGACGGGTCCTGTAATCCCGAACGCCATGGATCTCCGCGAAGAACTCGATGTTCTCATCGACCGTCAGATCCTCGTACAGGCTGAAGCGCTGTGACAGGTAGCCGATGCGCTTCTTCACTTCCTCCGGTTCCTTGACGACGTCATAGCCGAGGACGGCGAGCTTCCCGGAGGAAGGCGGCGTAATGCCGCAAAGCATCCGGATGATTGTCGTCTTACCGGCTCCGTCCGGACCGACGAGGCCGTACATCTCACCTTTTTCCACATCGAGCGAGGCATCGTTCACCGCGACAATGTCGCCGAACCGCTTTGTCACAGATGTGAGTTCAATGGCTTTCATATCGCGGGTTCTCTACTGGATGTAGGCGTCCGCCGGCATGCCGGATTTCAGAATGCCCTCGCTGTTCTCAACCTCGATCTTCACGCCGTAGACGAGCTTGGTCCGATCCTCTTTCGTCTGGACGTTCTTTGGCGTGAACTCGGCGATTGGTGCGACGTAAACTACTTTCCCCGCAAACGTCTTGTCGGGGTACGTGTCTATCACGACGTCCGCGGCTCCTCCAAGCTTTACTTTCCCGAGATCCGTCTCAGCAACGTAAATCATCAAGTGCATTCTCTCGAGACGGGAGATGGTCGCAACGGTAGCACCAACTCCGACGAGCTCCCCCTCTTCGACAGGTCGATGAGTGACAATCCCTGCGACGGGAGCGAGGATAACGGCATCGCTCCATTGTTTGTGAAGGAGATCGGCTTGTGCTTTTGCCTGATCGAGTCGGGCCTTTGCAGCCGCGAGATCTTCGGGACGGGCGAAGCGCTGGAGCTTCTGGAGGTTCTGCGTTGCGGAGTTCCGCTGGGCTTCGGCCATGTTGAATCGTGACTCCGTGTCGTCGTACTGCTTTTTTGTGATCGTGTTTGTCTTCAGCAACTCCTTCATCCTCGAAAAGTCGTCACTGGCAGACTTGAAGGAGATTTCCGCTTGCCGGAGTGCTTCTTCAGCGAGGCGGAGATCTTCAATTCGTGCGCCGTTCAGCAGAAGTCGGTATTGGGCACTGGCGAGATCGACACCGGCCTGAGCTTGTTTCCATTGCAGCTCGAGCGTGTAGCGATCGAGAGCGAGAAGCGTGTCACCGAGTTCTACACGGCTCCCTTCCTGTACGTAGACACGTTGGATCTGGCCTCCGACTTTTGTACTGACACGAACTTCGGTCGATTCCAGTGTCCCGCTGGCTTCGATGAGACCTTTGCGATTGCCGCCGCAGCCCGAGAGAGCCAACGAAAGCAGGGCGACGAGTGAGACGACAGAGTTGGTTTTCATACGAACCTTCCCGGAAATTATGATTGCGGAAATGATTTTTCGAACAGATCGAAGTTCTTCCGTGCTTCATCGGTAAGCGCACCTTCGAAGAGAACTTTAAAGATCGTTCGAAGGGCGTCGTGCGGAGAGAAGGAGTGCTGGGAAAGGACTTCAGGATTCATAATCCCGTGCACGGAATGTCGTAGCATGAGAATAAGGACCTGGTCGTTGATATCGGGACGGAAGATTCCTTCCTGACGAGCGCGGGCGATCATCGCGCCCAGTTTCGGCAGAAGTCGCTCTCGTCGAAACGCGTCGATCTCCTTCCAGAGTTCCGGAGTGAATCGTTGCAGATCGACTTCCGCTTTCTTGCTCAGCTTGCTGATGTTTCGGCTGATCATCAGCATCACCTCGACGAGCTTTTCGATGAACGGCCTTTCTGACATCACGAGACGCTCGAGGTTTTTTTCGACGCCCTGCAGCGCGCCCTGTACACCGGCACGGAGGAGATCTTGTTTGCTGGGGAAGTACTTGTAGACGGTCTTCTTGCTGACCCCAAGCTCGGTGGCAATCTCGTCTAATGTAACCTTGCTAAAACCGATTTGCATGAATTTGTCGCGAGCGTAGTTGATTATCCGGTCGCGCGTTTCGATTTCGCTTGTCATTGTGCCCTCGCTCGTAAGGATACTATTACCGTATTTTCAGTTTCCAATACTCGAATGCTGTGTGATGCCTAAGATTCTGAACCGTTCTCTGAACACTTATAACGTCTTTGCGGTTTCCAAAATAGGATGATTTGGAATCGATGTCAAGGACTATTTCATACTATGGGTCTTTTTCCGGGAGTTGGCTGAGTAGCAAACCAACAAGAATGATGAGCCTTTTGAGGTATACTGTCGTACTCTGTATCTCCTCGATTTCGGGTAACTAGACTGGATCTCCAGGAACGATGGAGTCGGAGAATAGGATGGCTCGCTATCCTCCTCTCAGCTTCCCGATCTCATCCTCCTGTGTACTTTCATCCTGTGTACTTTCGGATGGGTCGGATCGGGATTGTTTCGTATATTCTGCACGCATAGGTACCTTGAAATGAAATTCCTGCTCATACTCCTCCGTCTCGTTCTTGCGATCTCTCTTTTCGCTTCGATCGTCCTCTGCGCTGATCCCGCGTGTGCATCGGACAATGAAGAGATGGGCTGCGAGTCGTCCGAATGCTCTCCCGTTCACAGCCAAAACGAGGAAGGCGGGAAGGCCTCGGACGCGACCTCACGGATTTGCCTCTGCCTCGGCCAGCCGTTATCGGCACCAACCGACCTTTCATTCACCGTTACACCACCCCGTTGCGGCGTCAATGCCTCAAGCCCGGCTCGTCTTCTCTTCACGCCTGACCGACCTCTCCTCCGTCCGCCCATATCCTGAGCGTCTTTGAATTCCGGTTCTGTGCAGGATAGTTCGTACCAGACGAACTCATCGTCCTATCATTTAGGATTATCAGAAAGAGAAAACATGTCTCGACTCCTTCGTACTCATGCATTCCTTTTGGCAGCTTTCATTGGCCAGGCTTTCCCCCAGACGGCAATGGTGTCCGGGCTCGTCAGGGATTCCGTTACGCTTGAACCTCTCGTCGGTGCAAACATTTCTTTGGTAGGAACAAACCGAGGCGACGCATCCTCCGTGCGCGGTACGTTCGTCATCGGTCGCATTGCGCCGGGATCATACACGCTGCGAACTTCCTTCATCGGATATGCGCACTCCGAAATGCCGATAGCACTCCAGGCCGGCGACTCGTTATTTCTTGATGTACTTCTCCAACCCGAGCACGTTGAGACGGAGGAGGTCGTCACAACGGCGACGAGGACGGTTCGAAACATCGCCGATGTGCCCGTCCGAATCGAGATCATACCGCAAGAAGAGGTCGAGGAGAAACTCTTGATGACGCCCTCGAGCGTTGCGATGTTGCTCAATGAATCGACCGGCATGCGAGTTCAGACAACATCTCCGACGAGCAACGCGGCGAATCTGAGGATTCAAGGATTGAGCGGACGCTATACTCAGATATTGACGGACGGCATTCCGAGCTTTGGGGGATTGGCCTCGGGCTTCGGACTCATGCAGCTCCTGCCTCTCAACCTCCGTCAAGTGGAAGTCATCAAAGGAGCGACATCCGCTCTGTACGGTCCTGACGCGATCTCCGGCGTCGTCAACTTCATCACCAAAGACCCGGGATCTGAGCCCGAGCTTCACGCAATCGTCAACGGAACGACACAACGAGGCCTCGACATTGCCGGATTCTTCGCACATCGATTTGAACAATTCGGTTTCACGATTCTTGCGAGCCGCAACGCCCAAGCTCTGTTCGATGTCGAGGGCGACGGCTTTGGAGACGTTGCCCAGTTCGAACGATACACGTTCTCTCCGAAGTTTCTGTGGGATCTGTCGGAAGACGTCAGGCTACGCGCAACAGTCGGCTTGCTTCAGGAAGAGAGGTTCGGAGGAGTAACGGATGAGTTCCGGCGGTCGGTTGGTGGGGCCGGCTACTTCGAACGGATGAGAACCGAGAGACTCGACATCACCTCACAACTCGACTGGAGGCTTGCGAAGGACGATGCCATCACCGTCAAGATTGCCGGGACTCGCTCGCACCGGGATGCGCACTACGGTGGATCTGCCTTTGACGCGACCCAGGAAGTAATCTATGCCGATGCCCAGTACTCATTCAAGACCCGATCGCACACCCTTCTCGTCGGAACGGCTTTCAATCTCGAGGACTTCACAGATCGTTCGCCGCTCGAAGGTGCACGCCGCAGCTATCGATTCGAGTCACCCGCAGTCTTCATGCAGGACGAAGTCGTTCTTGCGCCCAACTGGTCGTTGGTGATGAGTGGTCGAATCGATTTCCATAACCGCTTCGGCACATTCTTTACTCCTCGCGCGTCCTTGATGCACCGCCCGAGTGCTCTTCTGGCCGTTCGAATCGGTGGTGGAACCGGTTTCAAGATTCCGACGATTTTCACCGAAGAAGCGGAGGAGGCAGGCTTTCGGAAGGTCCATCCTTTGAACGCGATTCACCCGGAGAAGGCGATGAGCGGATCGTTCGATCTGAACTGGAGGGTTTTCACCGAAGAGGTTGGAGCAACCATCAACATTGCTTTCTACATCACGAGCCTTTCAAATGCCCTCCTTGCCGACGGCGACTCTCTACAACGGGATGTCGTCTATCTTCGAAACGCGAGCGGTTCTACACTTACGCGAGGAGGGGAATGTTCCGTCAAACTCACCCACGGCAATCTTAAGCTTTCTCTCGGCTACACGTATCTCTTTGGCACTCAGTCGGACGACGGTCGTTCGTATGAACTCGAGCTGAACCCGCGTAACTCCGTCGGCGTCGTTCTCGTCTGGGAGGAGGAAGAAGCCTCCTTCAAAGCCGGGATCGAAAATTACTGGACAGGTTCCATGCGGCTTGAACGCAACCCGTTCCGTGAGAGGTCGCCGGGAAACTGGATCACGGGGGTTATAGCCGAAAAGGGATTCGGGTCGTTCCGCCTCTTCGTCAATCTCGAGAACATCTTCGACACCCGGCAAACGCGATTTGACCCCCTCTTCGTTGGAAATCTCAGGGAGGGCACGATTCGGACGCTACCGGTCTATGCCCCGCTGGAGGGGAGAGTCGTCAATGCAGGCATCCGATTCGTTCTTTGATCCTGGTACCCTAGGCCGTCCAGAGCGAATCGATCCCGGCAACCGTCTACTTAATTCCGTAGTCACCCGCAACGAATACCTCAACGCTGTCGGGGGCATCGACGGCGAGTGTCGGCACAGGATCAGGGATCTTGTGCCGAACGGGCTTGAGGTTCCGGAGATAGGTGATGACCGCGTGTCGATCCTCTTCCGTCCAACGTGAAAGGTTCGGCCACGGCATCGCCCGGTGGTTGGCGATTCTCCCGTCGGGGAAGACGCCGCCACGAAGGAGCCGCTTCACCTGCTCATCACTCTTGATTCGAAGACCTGTTTCCTCGTCGGGCGTCAGGTTTCGGGTGATGATCGTCCCACCCTCTTTTGAACCGAGCATGTTCCCTCCCGCAAGATATCGATCAAAATCAGGTCCGGCATCTCCCTGAGGGGNNTCTTGAATGGTGACGATGTACTTGCCGCGCTCGGCGAGCAATCGAGTGGCCGGATCGGCAATGGCATCGAGGGAGGGTCCGGCAGCCAACGTCGGGTTGATGAATTCCTCCGGCGGCACAAGGGTAAACGGTGGAATCAGATAGAGAAACGCAAGAAAGCCGACGACGGCGATAATGCCAACGATCAGAAGTATGC
>DMMN01000365.1:0-4867 GCA_003453835.1 Bacteroidota bacterium
GCGCGAGTAAGAAACAAGCCGCGGGCACAAAATTGACAGTCACTGGAATTAGGATTACATTTGCTTCGAGTGATGAACGCATGTATTTGAATCTTGAAGCAAACATGACGACCAGCATCACAATTCTATCCGTCTTCCTTCTCTCGATTTGCGGCACCTGTCCCGCTCCATCACAACAGCAGGCGCGTAGCAGACCGGCATCGCAGAATCCTTCCCCTATGGTCGAGCACACCCGCAAGCATGAGCGGATTCCGGAGGGATCCTCGAAGGGAGTGACGTTTGAAATCTCTGGATTGTTCTCCCGTCCCGTTCAGATCTTCATCCCCGCAAAGCATGAGCGGGCGAGGAGCTTCGACCTTCTCATTCACTTCCACGGGGCGGGGTATGTCGTTCAACACGCCGCGTCAAAGTACAGAGGACCGATCATTGCCGCGACGGTCAACCTCGGCTCCGGTTCGAAAGTCTACAGCGATGGTTTTGAGGATACGACAAAGTTCGTTCGGCTGATCGATTCGATTCTCGATTCTTCAGAGCGCCGTCTTCGCCACGCTATTTCGTTGAGACGGATTATCTTGAGCGGATTCAGCGCCGGATACGGTGCGATTCGGAGGATCATCGGCACAGAATCAAACTATGCCGGAATCGACGGCGTGTTGCTCCTCGACGGCATCCACGCAGGGTACATCCCCGAGCAGACNNCAGGAGCAGACGGTAGTTCACGAGGGAGGAGTGATCGATTCGACCGACCTTCTCCCGTTTCTGAAGCTTGCCTGCGATGCTTCCGGAGAACGATCGAAGAAGAGGTTCTTGATTACCCACTCGGAGATTTTTCCCGGAACGTTCGTCAGCACAACCGAAGCCACTGACTACCTCCTGCGCTCGCTGCAATTGCGCCGCGAGCCGTTGCTCAAATGGGGGCCGCTGGGGATGCAGCAGCTCAGTCAAGCGAAGAGAAACAACTTCGCGGTCCGGGGATATGCCGGCAACACCGCCCCCGATCATATCGATCACTTTCACGGCTTGTTCCGTTTTCTGAACGACCTACTCACGTTTTGAGGCCCATCTTGATCATGCAGGAGACACTCACAATCAACGTCCGGAAGACTATACGAGCTCTCGCCCGCATCGAGCTGATCGGAAGTCTCGTCAAACTTCGGCAGCGGATCGCCAAGATCCGGGTAACCATGCTCTCCGAGTCGGGACGGAAGAGCTTGAAGCATCGAACCGGTTCCAACGGATTGGTCTCCGTCTCCCGCAATTACCTCCTGGGCGAGCTTCGGCAAATCGAGGAGACGCGGACGATCGAGCGGGCCCGCTACTACGTTCGAAGACTCCGGCGAGCACTTTCGGATGTGAAGACGAGCCCCATCAACGACTTGAATCTTCACCGCTGGAAAGAGTACCGGAACATTCAAACCGATAGTCTCTGGATCCTGCAGAAGCGAGATTCATCGGGCCCCCACTCGGCATGGTACTGGGGGAACTTCGTCCCGCAGATCCCGCATCAACTTATGCTTCGCTACACCAAGAAAGGCGATTGGGTTCTCGATCCTTTTGCGGGTAGTGGTACAACGCTTATCGAGTGCCATCGTCTTGGGCGCAATTGTCTGGGCGTCGAGCTCCAGCCCTCCATTGCGAGGAAGACGCGCAACCGCCTCAAAGATGTCTTCCGAAAAGACGACTCAGGAAGCCTTGCGCTCGAGGTCGGGGACAGCACGAAGGCTGATTTCCACAGCCTCCTTCAGCGGCACGGTACAAGATCCGTGCAGTTGGCGATCCTCCATCCTCCGTACCATGACATCATCAGATTCAGCAGAAAGCGGAACGACCTGTCGAATGCAGGATCGACAGAATCGTTCACGAACATGTTTGGTGAGGTCATCGACAATGTTGGAAAAGTCCTCGACGAAGGCCGTTATCTCGCGGTGGTTATTGGTGACAAGTACGAGGAGGGGGAATGGATTCCGCTTGGCTTCTTGCTGATGGCCGAGGTCTTGAAGCGGGGATACAAGCTCAAGAGCATTGTGGTGAAGAACTTCGAAGAGACATTGGGGAAACGAAATCAGAAGGAGTTGTGGCGATATCGAGCCCTCGCGGGCGGGTTTTTCGTGTTCAAGCATGAATACATCTTAATCTTTCAGAAGAGATGAGCTGCCCATGCCGATAGGATTTCCGTTAGACATCCGCGAACAGGAACTCAAGAAACGCTGGGCCTTCCCTTACGATTGGGGACAGAAGCAGAATGATGCGTGGGATGAGCAGACGGATTTCATTTACCATATTTTCAGCTTCGACGCTCTCGTCAAGGAAGTGGAGACGCGCTTCAAAGGTGATTCGACGTTCAAGTACGAAGAGATCTTTACCTATACATTGAACCGCTGGTACAATTTCTGGTCGGCCAAAGCCGTTGAGAAGATCTTCTGCCTGCATCCGACGGTCAAGGCGGCGATGGATGGGAGGGACAGGCTAAGGGATTTCAGGATCGACGACATCGATTTTGATCATAAGACATCGATCTATCCGCGTGGATTCAACCGCGATCTGGAGTACGGCAAAGCCCATCCGCGCGAGCTCATCGAATGGTTCTACACTCACCAGAGTCAACAGCGCCGGAAGCACCGGGAGAACCGCATCTTCATCGTCCTCTACGCGTCGGACGGGCAACACTGGAAGTTGAAGGCGGAGCTTCATTGGCTCGAATCGCTCGTGCGGACGTATCTGGACGGCTTCGACGCTTCTAAGCTCCATCGGTTTACGTTTGAGGGAAAGAAAGAGACTGCGGCCGACGTCATCTGGGCTGTGACATAAGCGGGGATGGCGAGTTGCCGTCGGAGTCTGCTCGAGTGTTCGACGATCTCGATCTGAATTGAAACAGAAGACCACTCGCTTTCGGGGAAGAGCACACACCCCTTGCGCCAAAGGCGCATCCCAGCCCGACACCAGCTTGACCGCTTGCCGGCATGGATGGCTGGCGGGCGCCTCTGGAGGACAATCCCTCGGCGAGTCCGTCAGACTCCAAGGAACTCCCGGCTTTATCGAGGCTCGTCCGTGCGACCAAGTCAAACAACTGTCGCGGATCTGAGGGGTGTCTCCCCTACTCGACGGCAGCACACTCAACAACGGATTACAGGGCCATCGAAAGCAGCATGGCGAATCCAGCCCCGGCCAGAGCGCAGGCCCAGTTGACGACATCATTGTCAATCCACGTCAGCCCGCTTTCCAACCGCGTGGGTTGCTCACAATGCTCTCGTCTCTCCGTTGCTCGCCCGCAAACCTGACACCGATATTGAGTCTGCAGCGTCGCTCCAAGGATGCTGTCAAGGAGGCTCCCTGAAACACCTGCAACGACGATGGCAAGTGCCGTTCGCAGGTCGGTGTACCAGTAATAACCTGAAGCCGCAATCGTCGTGGCACCGGCAATTGAAGCGAGCGACCCGCGCTCAGAAATCCCGCCGCTTGTCCCCGCCGATACCGGCTTGAAGTTCACGACCGAAAGAGTCACTCCACGCGTCAGGACTCCGATTTCCGTTCCCCACGTGTCGGCGGTAACGGCGGCAATCGCCCCGAGATAGAGCGGATAGAAATCGTACACGGGAAATGCGTACGAGACGATGGCGAGCAGTCCGGCAATCCCTCCATTCGCCGCAACCTGACCGCCGTCACGAGCGCCCGGCTTTTCGAACACCTGGTCAAGGGCGACCTTTCCCTGCTTTCCTTTTTGCGAAAGCAGGCTTGAGAGAATGAAGAACGTCAGGATCGGAATCGCGAACTGCCAGGAGCCAAATCCGTAGATGATCACCGCGAGGAGGAACGTCGCCATTGCGCCGCTTCGCGTGAGGAATCGAGCGTAGAACGATCCGGCCGCGATGATGGCCCCGAAGAACACGGCGAGGAAAAAGTGATTGAGCATGTGCTAGACGGGAACGCGCATCCGTTCCCGCGGCCCGCTGATGAGGGACAAGACGAGGAGGTCCAGGACGAGGTGCGGATCACGGGAGGTGGTCTTCAGCACGGTGTCTGCTTCGAGCAACTCCTGGAAGTTGTGCTCGATATGCTCCGCGGGAAAACGCGTGGAGAACTCCAGGTGTTGTTTGACGAAGTACGGGGAGAGGCCGATCTCCCTGGCGATCTCCCCATCGGGGCTCCGCCGAAGCTTCGCGTCGGTGAGTTTCCAAAGCTGCATGAAGAAGCGCGTTAACATGACAATGATCATCTGCGGCGATTGGCCTGCCGTGAGCATGCGCTCGAGAATGGTGATCGCTTCCTTCGTGTCCTTCCGGCCGATCGAGTTCTGCAACTCGAAGATCGTATATCCTTTTGATGCGCCGACGACTGCCGCCACATCCTCTGCGGTAATCTGTTTCTTCTCACCGACGAAGATAAACAGCTTGTCGATCTCATTCTGGATGGAGCGAAGCGAGTTCCCGACGTACGCCTGCAACAACCGGCATGCCTCAGCGTGCGCTTCTTTCCCCGAAAGCCGTATGCGCTGGGCAATCCATGCCGGGATCTGATTATCGTAGAGAGGCTTGCACTCGACCAGCGCCGCTTTCTTCTTCAGGTCCGTGAAGGGTTTGCGCCGGAAATCGGCATCGAGAGAAATCAACACCAGGCAGGTCGACTCCAGCGGCTTCTCAATGTAGGCCGAAACGATCTCCTTTGCGGTATCGGTGGAGACCAGCTTCTCGAATTCCTTCACGACGACGACCCGCCGGCCGCTCATCATCGGGAACGACATGGCATGAGCAATGACGTCTCTCGCGTCGGCTTTGCTTCCGTAGACGACGTCAAGGTTGAAACCTTTCATCCCCGGATCCAGCGTGTTCTCGATGATCGCCTGCACGGACTCGTCGATCAGGAAATCCTC
>DMMN01000365.1:4891-6726 GCA_003453835.1 Bacteroidota bacterium
TTCCTTCTTGAGCGCCTTCAGCAGCACATAGGTGAATCCTCCCCACACCATTCCCAGCGTGAAGATCATGGTTACTATCGTCCGTAATTCCATGTTACGCCTCCGCCTTGGCAAATGTGCGCCGAACCATCCACCGATTCATCAGCAGGAACATCAACATGATTGCCCCCCACTGCATCAGACACGTCCCCACACTGTAGGTGTTGAGTGGATTCCACCATCCCTCCTTGTCGAAACTGGTGATGGCAAGATAGAACCACCAGCCAATCAAGACAAACACCTGAGCGGGCACGAGCCAGGTGATGACGATGTTGTAGATCTTCCCTACCTTGATGTCGCTCCCTTCCCCGTTGACGGCTTCCCGTCGGAATTTGTCCGCACCGAACTTGATGATCGCGAATGAAATGAAACCACCGCTGATCATCAATCCGATCCCCCATACCCAATCCTGATTCTCGAAGAAGGCCATGCTCAACGCCGAGGGGATTCCGAACAGAAATCCCAAAATCGAAACCAGCGCAAGCGCACGGTTTCGACGGACGCCCATGTCCACGAACACCTTGACGGCGAGCGCGATCATTGAAATCAGTGACGTGATCGCTGCAAATGTCAAACCGAGAAAAAAGATCGCTGAGAAGAATCCCTGCACGAGAGTTCCGCCGGGAAGCTTGTTAAAGAGTTGAGGGAGATAGATGAACGCGAGCCCGGTATTCGTACTCCCCTGACCGGAGATGAGTTCTCTGATCCCTTCGCCGGGGGAGAGAGCAAAGACGGTCGAGAAAATCGTTATGCCCGCGAGGAGGGAGACGGAATTGTTGCCAAATCCTGTGAGCGCGGCGTTAAGCGCGATGTCCTCCTTCTTTCGGGCATAACATGCATACGTCAGGATGAGTCCCCAACCTGCACCCGTATCCCACGCGTTTTGAGTAAGAGCGGCGAGCCACACTTTGTAGTCAAGGAGCGTCTCGAGACTCGGAGTGAAGAGGTAGCTGATGCCTTCCCACGCCCCCGGAAGGGTGACGGCGCGAAGAGCAAGGATGATGAGGATAACGACCAGAGAAGGTATGAGAATGCGGTTGGTCCGCTCAATCCCGGCAACAACTCCTCTGTAGACGATGAACGCGCCGAGTGCCATCGAGACGAAGTGGAACAGGATCGGCTCGTAGCCCCCCGTGAAGGACTGCCACAAGCCGACATGATCTTGCGTGGTGACAAGCGTTCCCTGCACTGCAGTGGTCAGGTATTTGATGCACCAGCCCGTGACGACCGAATAGTAGAACATGATGGCCGTCGAGACGAAACCCACGAACGCTCCCATCCACGCGAACTTCTCGCCGCCGAGCTTCGCAAAGGCTCCGACGTTTCCATGTCTCGTGAACTTGCCGATGGCGAATTCGGCGATGATAAGGGGAACGGACCAGATGAGCAGGAAGATGACCCACGGGATCAGAAACGATCCGCCGCCGTTCTGGGCAACGATGCGCGAGAACCGCCAGATGTTTCCCGTGCCGACCGCGATGCCGATCACGGAAAGAATCATCCCCCAGCGTGAAGTGAAGAACTCTTTCTTATCTGACAAGTGCCCTCCTCGCTGTTCGGAGATCGTTCGAGAATTTCGGAGTGCCCGCCTGCCGCAGGCCGTCCGCTATTTCTTTACGATGGTCACGCTTTTCATCACGACATCCTGCACAGGCCTGTCCGAAGGCCCCGTCTTCACCTTGCCGATTGTCTCAACGACATCTATGCCTTTCGAGACGCGGCCAAACACCGAGTGCTTGCCGTCGAGCCACGGAGTAGCGGCAAGCGTGATAAAGAACTGGCTTCCGTTTGTGTTC
>DMMN01000371.1 GCA_003453835.1 Bacteroidota bacterium
CCAGCTCAATCCGCATTTGCCAGCCGCCGCTGAACTCCTCTGTCATTCGTTCGAGATCGGAAACGTAGAACCCGAGTCCCATCAGCACGCGCTCGACCTTTGACTTCATCCGAAAGGCGTCGAGGTCTTCGAGTTTGTGCTGAAGTTCGCCGAAAACCTCAAGCGTTTCAGCGTGTTCTTCAGAATCGGGCGGCAAGCGCGTGAGGTTCTGCCGGGCTTCTTCCAGTTCACGCTGAACCTCAAGGACATCTTCGAACGCCGATGCCGCCTCATCATAGAGCGTGCGGCCCGAGATGGCAATCCCCTCCTGCGGAAGATAACCGACCGTGACGAACTTGGCCTTGCTGATCGTTCCGTCGTCGGGTTGAATGAGGCCGGTGATGACCCTCAGCAGCGTCGTTTTGCCGGTTCCGTTGGAACCAACGAGCCCGATCCGGTCGTGCGGGCCGATCATGCATGACAGATCGTCAAACAAAACGCGGCCTCCGAATTGGAGCGATATGTNNAGGGAGTATGTGAGTAGGGAGTATATGCGTAGCCCCGATCTTCCCGCCAGACCGACAGCGTCTGTCGGGCTGGTAGATCGGGCGATGAACCATTGGAACTATGAAATGTTGGAATAATGGAATAGTGAAATCATGGAGGCACACGACATCCTCGTGCGCCGCCTGGAATTCCAGCGGAGAGAATATACGAAAAGGAGAGGAAAGGTTCAGGAGTCAGAAGACAGGGCAGTGTCCAGAGTTTTGTGTCTGAGCCGTGATATTGATTTATTGGTCAGTGACACGAAAGCGATCTCCGAAGTGAATAGCAAACTGGGATCGAACGGAAGGCCAGAATATTGCTGGCCTGACCCACTTGGCTGCAACATTACGAAGAACGAGCCAGATGAGTTTCGTTGCTGCCTCATCGCTGGGGAAGTGTCCCCGCAACTGCACAGCCTTTCGAACTCGACTGTGTAAAGCTTCAATCGCATTCGTTGTATAGATGATCTTGCGGACGAAGTCCGGGAAAGCAAAGAACGGTGTGACATGCTCCCAGTTCCGTTTCCAGCTCTCCGTGATCATCGGATACTTTTGTCCCCAAGGACCGGCAGCAAACTCTTCGAGCTGTCGGTGCGCTTCTTCTGCCGTTGCAGCACGGTAGATGGGCCGTAAGGCTGCAGCCAGAAGCTTGCGTTCCTTCCAGCTGGCAAAGTGCAGCGAGTAACGAAGCAAATGCACGATGCACGTCTGGACACGAGTCTGTGGAAACACGGCTTCAATCGCTTCGGGAAAGCCCTTGAGACCGTCAATCACTGCAATCAGGATGTCTTCCGTGCCCCGGTTGCGGATATCGTTCATCACGCGGAGCCAGAACTTGGCTCCCTCGGTCTGCTCGATCCAGAGGCCCAAAACCTCTTTGTCGCCTGAGCACCGGATACCGATCGCAAGATAGACCGATTTGTTCTTGACCGCCCCTTCGTCACGGATTTTGACACGCAGGGCGTCGAAAAATACAACGGCATACACTGGTTCCAACGGCCGGGCTTGCCACTGAGCCACTTCGTCCAGCACGGCATCCGTCACGACGGATATCAGCTCGGGCGATACTTCGATCCCGTAGAGTTCTTCGAGATGGGCTTGGATCTCCCGCGTGGTCATTCCCCGAGCATACATCGCGATGACCTTCTCGTCAAAGCCCGGCAACCGGCGCTGGTATTTACGGATCAGGCTCGGTTCAAAATGTCCCTGACGATCACGCGGAATCTCAACGTCCAGTTCTTCGCTACCAGTCAGGACCGTTTTGGAACTGCTCCCATTGCGATGGTTCCCTGAGGCCTCTTCCGATGCTTGCCCCAGGTGGTGATCCATCTCGGCGTTCAGCATCCGTTCTGCGAGAGCCTTCTTCAGCTCTCCGAACAGTCCGTTGGATGAAAGAACTGTCTTTGGGTCTTGCCCTTTGAGAAGCTCATCCAGCAACTCGGCCTTGAACTTTGACTTTGCCATACGTCCTCCAATCGGTAATGTATAACGTATGGCTCATAAACACAAAATTCAGGACAGTGTCGTCACATCCCATTATTCCATCATCTACTATCCCATCTTCCCTGACTCCGCCCGGCTAACACCCCTCCCACGGCCTCTCGCGCTCTGCCTTGACCTTGACAGGTGGCTTGGGCTTCCGGTGAACAGCGGAGCTATCAACCTGGAGCGACGGAGTGACAATCCTAAAATACTCACTCAGAGCTTTACGCCTTGCAAACAGAACACGCTCTTCGGGCGAAGCGGCCCCGGAAACAGCGGGGAAGAGGATGTCCTCCTTCCAGCTCGTGAGTCCGCCTTTCAAAGTATAAACGTTCGTGTGGCCCTTTGCCTTCAGTAGCATCCACGCCTGCGCTGCATGGATCCCCCCTTCCGAATAAAGTACCAGCTTCCCGTCCTTCGAAGTGTTTTCCTCAAGCAGTTTTTCCATCGTCATGCATTCCGCAGTCGGGATATGGTAGGTGAGAAAGGAGACGGAATCTCTCAGGTCGATCACTCTCACCGGTGATTTGAGCATGATCCA
>DMMN01000047.1 GCA_003453835.1 Bacteroidota bacterium
GCCAAAACTTTGTCAAACAATGTTGGCAATGATCCAAAAGGCGGGTCCTGAAATCTCTCGAAGAGCTCTACATGCCACATCTCGCCGGATGGTAAGGTAGGTTGTGATAGATGCTAATGCGCTTTAGAACATTTTCCACCCCGTTATAAAACTAGGCCAAAAAACCTGCGGCTGCCGTCTTCTCGCTGTTTGATACCTCCCTCCGCTGAACTTCATTCCTCAGGGCTACAAGTTCCTTGACAGTAAGCTTCATATACTCCAATTGCACTTGCATCTCATCACGGAGCTCATCAAGCGTCATAACAGTCTTTTGCCCTTTGTCTCAATAGCACGGGTGAAGGGATTGGGCGGAGAGAGGGGAACAACATCAACGGGGATGCGAAATTCCTTTTCGAGCAGCGCACCGAATTCGTAAAGCTTCCAACCTACGATGCCATCACAAGCAACGTCGATATCCCGAATCGTCGTGTCAACGTTGAGCAGGCTGCCGAAGAGGATTAGCCGCGTAGCGCCGAATCTTTGTGCTATCTCTGTGAGCTTCAGTAGTTGAGACTCAGAAAGCGCCATAAAGATGTTGAAGATTTTTTTCGTGCATATGATAGAAAGATTCCCAGGCGAACGCAAGGAGATAGGGAGTTACGCGCCGGCTGAAAAGGAACAACAAACGAAAGGGCTTCAACAATGTGAGAAGCAAGACTTCTTATTACTTGTAGCGAGCAACTCTCCTCCTTCTCTAAGCACCATCCTAAAGTTCAGACTATCCTCCTGAATTTGCCGGCAGGAAATGAAACCTCGATGAAGTGCTTCCACGCCTCTTTCCCGAAACGCTGTTGCTTTTGCTTTGCCTAATCCGTAGATTTTTGACGTTTTCAAGGCGCGTTGTCGGTGATTTCGCAGCGTCATTCGGAGGAGTTTCCTTGTTGCCCGCACTCTTGTCGCAACGAAACGAGCAAAACAAACAAGATGCCGATCTCCTGAAGCGCATTCAGCGGCGGGATCAGCAAGCGTTGGCCTTGTTGTACGACCGCTATTCGCCCGTACTCTATCCACTTGCGCTTCGCATTGTGGTATCGACGGAGGAGGCAGAGAACCTGGTGCAGGAAGTCTTCCTGCATGTTTGGGAGAAGTCCAACGGCTACCCCGCCGATCGTGGATCGGTCTATTCTTGGATCGTAGCTCTCTGCCGCAACCGGGCGATCGACCGACTCCGGTCAAAGGAGTTCAAAAAGAAATCGAGAGAAGTCGAAACGAAGGAGGCACAAATCGTCGCGGATCTCTCAATGGATACCAATACGAGAGCGATCCTTGTGATGAAGGGATATGCGGAATCCGTCCGGGCGGCATTGAAGAATTTGTCGAAGCTTGAAGTCAAAATCTTGGAGATGAGCTACTACGAGGGTCATAGTCAATCCGAAATTGCGCGCATTCTCCGAATGCCGCTCGGAACCGTGAAGACAAAGATGCGAAAAGGAATCCAGAAGCTAAGAGCGGTGACTCGAAGAGAGGATGAAGCTGCATGAAGCCGGAAGAACGACATACGCACTTAGAACTGTGCATTCCGTATGTGTTCGGACGCCTGAATCCAGGCAACCGGAAGCAGTTTGAAACGCATCTGGGAAGCGGGTGTGCCGAGTGCAGCAAGGAACTGGCTCAACTCTATGAGGCAATGGCCTTGCTTCCGCTCACGATTCATCAGCAACAGCCGCCCCAGCAGTTGAAAGGAATCCTGATGCAGCGCATAGGGAGCGGCAAAGAAGCACCCGAACCGGTCCGAATTCGGACGGAACAACGAATGCCGGACGCCGCCGTTTCGCCGCCGCAGCGCCCCTGGTTTGGCTATGCCATCGCGTTTGTTTTGCTCGTGATAATCGTCGCGCTCGGGATCTATGTGAATGATCTCTTTAGAACGGTGGGTGCGCAAGAGCAGACGATCGTTGAGTTGCGAACCGAGCTTGCACACTCGGCCGAAGTCGAGAAGATCTTGCAAGCGCGACGCGTTGAAATTGTGCTATTGAATGGATACGAGCCGAGTTCCACCGCATTCGGTAGGATCATTTGGGATCCGTTGACGAAGAATGCGGTTATCCAAGTGTCCGGCTTGCCGGCAACGCCGGATGATAAGGTCTATCAGCTCTGGGTCGTGAAGCGTGACGGACCAGTGAACGCTGGCGTCTTCACCGTGACGAGCGAAAAGGATCGGAAGAATTTTTTCGAACTCGTCTCTCTCACTGTCGGCGAAAGATACGAGTTTGAAGGGTTTATGGTTACGCTTGAGTCGAAGGGAGGGGCCGCACAACCGACCGAACCGAAGTACCTGATGGGAACGACGAAAGCACAGCAGTGATCGGCCCACGAATATCCGGCTTCGTTGAACAACCTTCGTCGATCAACGTGCCGCGCAGGTACGAAGGAGAAAAGATACCTTTCGCCAAAAAGCAGAAATGAGTCTTCTTATTCCCGCCCCACATTCTGATTGCGGTACTCCATGCTGATTTCTAAAGCAGTTGTAACGCCTGCGCAAAATCCTCAATCAGATCTTCAATCCCCTCCACTCCTGCCGAGATACGAATCATCCCCGGTGTGACGCCATGCCTCTTCAACTCTTCGTCAGACATGAACACGTGCGAAGAGTAGACGGGGATACTGACGAGCGTCTCGACGCCACCCAATGACATTGCATTTACAGCCACGTTGAGATTGTCGCACACCTTCGCTGCTGCCTCGACGGGTGAAAGCCCTTTTGACGGCTTTACTTCAATTGTTACCATCCCGCCGAAACCGGACATCTGTCTTTTTGCCAGCCGATGCTTTGGGAAGGAAGGAAGACCGGGATAGAGGACGCGGCGGACCTTCCCATGCCGCTCCAGCGCCTTCGCAAGCGCAAGCGCATTCTCGTTCTGTCGCCGGACCCGAAGCTCGAAGGTCTTAAGACTCCGCGAGAGGAGATACGCCGCAAACGGATCGGCGCAACCACCATGGTATTTTGCAAGCACCTTTACCTGCTTGACGTAGTCGCCCGTTCCGATAACGACGCCGGCCATGATGTCGCTGTGGCCACCGAGATATTTCGTAGCGCTTTCGACGATAACATCCACGCCCAGCTTGAAGGGGTCCTGGTTGAGGATCGTCGCAAACGTGTTATCGATCATGATAATAATCTTCCTGCCGGATTTCTTCTCCGCACTGCGTGTGTGCCGCACTAGCTCAGCGATGTCGACGAGATCAAGGGTCGGGTTCGTCGGCGTTTCGAAGTACACGATGGTCGTCTTCGGAGAAACAAGCTCTCCGATCTGGCTCAGGTGCTCGGGGTGGAGATACTTGACGGTGATGTTGTTCTTCGGCAGTTCATCCCGGAACCATCGGTAGGTGCCGCCGTAGAGAGCCGGTGTACTGATGATCTCGTTGCCTGCTTTTGTGACCGCAAGGATTGCCGTCGAGATGGCTGCCATGCCGGAAGAGAATAATGCCGCTGCTTCGGCACCGGACATCAATGCGAGTTTTTCTTCAACATCGTGCACGGTCGGGTTATGATAGCGCGTGTAGACGTACACGGAAGGATCACCCTTCGCATAACGGACCGCATCGTCGGAAGACTCAAAACGGTACGTGGATGTTTGGTAGATGGGTGTGGAGACGGGCCCTCGGTAGGCATAGACCTTGTTGCCGTGGATCGCGCGGGTTGATAGAGAAAGCTCGGCAGGTTCAGATTTCTTGCTGCGATTTTTCATGGTTTCGGAAGGAGAGGTTATGAAGATCGATGAAAAATAGGCAAGTGCAAGGAATTACTTTTTCTTCACTTTTCCAAGGTGGATTCTCTTCGCGTCCAACCAGTTGTTGCTCCGAAGCGACCAAAAAACGGCTAGGCAAGAAATCATCGAACGAAGAGGAAACGATTTGACCCACGAAACACACAGAGAACGCAAAATGAATTCTTCGGCATGCAGGTGTTTTCTCATCGCTTCTCATGTCCGTGTAGTCCGCGTGTTTAGTGGGAAATATATTAAGCTGAGCAGATACGAGATTAGAACAATGATTCGTACTGCATCTTCCAGTCGAGAGAGTAACCAAGACTGATCCCGAAGACGACCGTTGTGGCGAGAGGGGGTGATTTTGCCGGCTCCAGACTCTGCCGGCCATGAAAGAGAAATACGTACAGCGACGGGGCAAGCCTCAATCGGCCAAGGGGAATTGCGAGATCACTTTTCCATCTGACGAGCAGGCTTCGGGTGTCGCCGCTCGATCGTTTCTGCTTGATATAGTACGTTCCGTCGAGCTCGCTTCGAAACAACGATCCCACCACCGGCACCTGATAGGTTGTCTGGAGGTTGATGCCGTTCTCATCCGGACGCGGCTTGCTCGATCTGTCAAATGTTTGCGTTAGGCTGATGCGTGTTCGGCTGAACCCCGCAAACTCGGAGAATCCCGCACCGACACCGATAGTCACATCCTGCTGCCGTGGATTCTTCGTCGCATTCGACACGCCACTGTTCGTCTGCTTGCTTTCGGTTGGGGTGAGCTCGGTGTCGTAGCGAGCGCTCGCGGAAGGGTAGATCGAGATTGACCCCGTCCCGCGAGAGAAACGAAGATTCACGACCGTTTCGAAAAAAAGGTCGTCGAGGACTTCTTGAAGAGGCTGATCTGTGATCTTCGATTGACCGAATGCCGCATAGAGACGATTGTCCCACAGGAGCCACTTCGATTCTTGTTTCAGGCGGAGATCGGCTTCATAGGTAATGCGCTCGAAGTCCGTTCCGCGCAACTCCGTAAGCCCGATGTTCTTGTACGCCGAGCTGGAGCGATATTCTCCGGCGGAATAACTCAATTGAAGGCGTGCGAGCGTGAAGCGCCAGAGATTGCGCGCCCGATAGAGGCTGTCAATAATAGCTCCAGGCTTAGCCGGTATATGGGGAGAAGCGTCGCGTAGGCGTTTTAGATGGTGGATAACAAGCTCGCGGATGATGACCGGGGTCCCATCGTCCGATGGACGCAACGCACCGTCGCCGAGGAAACGAAATGATTCCTGCCGGCCTTCGCGAAACGGTGTGTATCCGTTGCCACCGCCGGCGAGAAAATTCGACGTCGCTACATGATAAAGCTCCGGCGGGCTTTTTTGCTGAAGAGGAGCATTGTGGACATACCAGTCTTCGAATCCGTCGGTAGTGACCTGGAGATGTTGGAGGTGATTTCCGCGACCCGGTTTTGAGTTGGCGGCGCTCAAGCGTTGGAGTACCGACAATTGCTGGCCGGTTAGTTTCATCGTTACGAGCTCATTGTCTGTCCAGAGGATCTGTTCAAGGAGTCTCACAGTAAGTTTTCGCGATCGGGGGTCGCCCTCATACCGAGGAATTTCTATCCCCTCAAATCGGAAGAATGTGTTGTTCAAGAGAGAAAGCTCCGCGCCCGACTGTTGAAGAAGGATCTGGAGAACAAGTTCCGTCAAGTGGTTGTTGGTGAAGGAACTGTCGATCAACATCAATGGTTCGTCGGGCTCAACGTCGTAGTTCTTTCGGCAATACTCGTAGTATTGCTGTTCTCCGCCTACGGCGAGCCACGCCGCAAACCCGACGTCGCCCGAAATCGTCGTATCGACAGGAAGGACATCCAGCAGCGCAGCCGAGGTTGACCGGGTACGACCGGCGTATCGAAGATGGACGCGAACGATACCCGAGCCAAGCCGTATCGGACTTACAACAAATGTGGCATGCTCGTCACTCCCGGTTTCCCTCCGAAGAATAAGTGGAGTGCCGACGCTCTCTCCGCAAGCAACAATGACATCGATCTCCGGAACCGCCATCGCGAGCCTATAACAGTCATCGAGGCTGAGAAAACTCAGGGCGATGATGACGTCCGCTTCTTTCTGAAGCTGAGAAAGGTGTTTCTTTGCAGTTACGATCGGGTCAGTGATTGCCAGGCCCTCAATGTGTTGCCGGAGGGTAGTCTGTTCGACCATCGGATCGGTAAGCCCCAGAATGCCGACGCGAATGCCATTTGCTTTGTGTTCAATGACGTATGGTTTCAAAAAGGGTTCGTTGGTTGACTTCAAAACCAGGTTCGCACAAACAATGTTGACTCCCGACTCGAGATCGTGGTATTCTCGCAACATGTCCCGGCCATAGTCAAGCTCATGATTGCCAACGGTCATCGCGTCGTAACCGACCGTGTGCATTGCGGAGATCATGGCGCTTCCTCGGTCTCCGCGGAGCAAGTAAAAATAGCCCAGAGCATTGCCGGCATCCAGTAGAAGAAGATGATCATTCCCCACCTCGCGACGAATCCTTTCAACCACGGTCTTGCGGCGAACAATGCCTCCTGCGAGTTCCTTGCCGACGGGCGTCACATCGAAGTAACCGTAGGTGTTGCCCGTGAGAAGGAGGGTAAGGTCGACCGTGGGTTGATCTTGTGCGGTAGACTTTGAACCGAGGACGGCGCAGAGAAGAAGGATGAGCGGTATCGATCTAAAGAGATTCATTTCCAAAGTGCGACCAAACGGAACCAATTACGGGATTTTTTCTTTGAAATGCAGAACCGCATGTGCATCTGGGGGGGAAGCATCAAAAACGAAGAGCGCTGAGAGGCCCTCCGGGTCGTACGCTTGGATCGAACAGACCGAGGCCGGATTTTTTCTTGACATTACATCCAAAAAGTTCTATACTCAACCATATAAAACTGTGTTTTGCTAATTATTCTCCCTCAGACAAGTTCGTGCACACGGATTGAATCGTTTTCCGGTGGCCGTGTGATAGCCGTTTGCGGACACGAAGCCAATCTACCACAAAATTCGATTCTTCCTTTCTTGCAACATCGCTTGATGCAAGATTGCCGTTCACTCTCGCGGTTGGTCACATCTTATGGGCGCATCCAGGCTCCCCGAGCCGAGCGAACGTATGAGCTTGATGTCCACAACCATTCTCTCAATGATATGAGAAGGGAGGTGCCGGGAAATTCAGATTGATACGATTGATCCACGAATGGTGCATCGCTCAAGCCTCCGTTGAATGCACAAAGAAGCATCCTCTGTATTCACACAATCATCTGCCCCTCTCCATATTATTCAAAGGAGCAACGCTATGAGATATCTCCGGTTGAAAGCTCTCCTTCTACTGTCGCTCGTTGCGCTCCCTCTGGCGATTTCGTTCGGTGCCAACGGGAAGATCTCGGGAACAGTGAAAGACGCATCCACAGGGGAAGCCTTAGTGGGAGTCAACATCATTCTTCTGGGTACCACGCTTGGTGGTGCAACAGATGAACAAGGCCGCTACTATATTCTTAACATCCCCCCGGGACGCTATACTGCGCGAGCCTCGGCTGTTGGTTTTGCGCGTATGGATATCGGCAACATAGAAGTGCGCGCAGATCAAACTACGGAGCTCAACTTTGATCTTCGGCAGGAGACGATTGAGCTCAAGGAAATCGTCGTCCAGGCGCAGGCCCGGGTCGTTGATAAATCTCAAACATCCTCCAAAGCCACGTTGGGCAAAGACGAGTTGGCGAATAAGCTGCCGATTACCACAGCCGTTGAAGTTCTCAATACGACGCCGGGTGCGTACAAAGGCTTTGTTCGCGGCGGTAAGATTACCGAGACAAAAACCATTGTCGACGGCGTGGATGTCAGTGATCAGTACTATGCCATCGGCGGCGAACAGGCCAATCAAGGTATCCTGGCACTAACGGCTTACGTTGTCCGTTTCAGGGACAGCCAGCTCAGCACCTCGACGTCTGTGAGCTTCAATGCGGTCGAGCAGCTTTCCGTGAATACGGGTGCCGTCGGTGCCGATAATGCCTCCGCAACCGCCGGCATCATCAACTACTCGCTCCGTGAAGGCCGAGGGAAACTGACCGGCAGCTTCAATGCTCGGACGAGCCAGTTCAAAGGTCTGAAGTATAATGGTCCTGACCTGTACTGGAACGATTTCATCTATCTTAATGAGAAGACGCAGACAAAGCGACGGGTCGACTCGATGAAAACAATCCAGGGAACAGCTCCGACCGCCGCACGGCAGGCTCTGATTACCAGAGACAGCACCAAGAACTCGAAGTATACGTACGAGGCCGGAAAGTATCTCAATCAGGACACGCCGCAGATCGAAATCGACGGAACAGTTAGCGGGAGCATCAACGATGATTGGGGAATTCTCTTCAGCGCCCGCTACTTCGATACGCACGGCCGGCTGCCGAACGAGCGGAGCCGCCAGGCGGATCTGACGCTGAAGACGACCTACAACCTCAGCCCCGAATTCAAACTCAACGGTTTCGGCATCATCAATGATAAAGGAAAACTCTTCGGGTGGAAGAATTCATTCTATAACGACTATGGGCGACTCTTCC
>DMMN01000272.1 GCA_003453835.1 Bacteroidota bacterium
CGCGCGTTTACACTCCCCTCTGTGTGAAGGCTTTGTGTGTCAGGGAGAGGGGCGGGGGTGTGTGCTTTTCGCTGAGAGAGAGTGAACATGTTCTTTGGCGGGTGCATTTGCGTAACGTCAGTCAATCAGTGATCTCATTCGACTTTGACCGGCGGCGCATTCACAAGGAGTATACATGGTCTACGGGCACTTTGACGACAAGAATCGTGAGTATGTTATCACCAGGCCCGATACGCCGCTTCCCTGGATCAACTATCTGGGTTGCGAGGAGTATTTCGGGATTATCTCCAACACCGCCGGAGGATACTCCTTCTATAAAGACGCACGGCTCCGTCGCCTGACGCGCTATCGCTACAACGACGTTCCGTTCGACTCCGCTGGACGCTACATTTATCTGCGCGACAACGAGGACGGCCGGTTTTGGTCTCCCTCCTGGCAGCCGACACGGCACGATGCCGAGGACTATGTCTGCCGGCATGGCCTGGGCTACAGCATCATCGGTTCGACATTCAATCGCATCCAGGCGGAGACGCTCTACTTCGTTCCCCTCGGCGAGAACCTGGAGATATGGCAGTTGACTGTGACCAACCGCCGCAGAAAGCCCGCTCGCTTGTCCGTCTTCTCCAGCATTGAGTTCTGCCTTTGGGATGCACAGGACGACGCGACAAACTTCCAACGCAACTTCAACACCGGCGAGGTAGAGATCGAAGACGGCGTCATCTATCACAAGACGGAATATCGTGAGCGCCGCGACCATTTTGCTCTTTTTGCCTGCTCCGAGAAGCCGGCCGGGTACGACACTCAACGCGACGTCTTCCTGGGCGCATATAGGGGGTGGGAAAATCCCGCGGCGGTGGAGCGGGGACGCTCTTTCAACTCCCATGCCCACGGCTGGGCGCCGATGGGATCGCATCATGTCAAACTCGCGTTGAGGCCGGGCGAGACGCGACGAGTGATCTTCCTGTTAGGCTATCACGAGAATCCGGATGATCGGAAGTTCGACCCGCCTGATTCGCAGAGGATCAACAAACGCACGGTCAAGGCCGTTATCACACGGTACCTCAGGACGGCCTCGGTCAACGCCGCGCTTGATTCGCTCCGCCGGCATTGGGATCAGTTGCTGCTGATCTATCAGGCCAAGACGCCCAACTTGCACACGGACCGGATGATAAACATCTGGAACGCATATCAATGTATGGCGACCTTTAACCTGTCGCGTTCTGCGTCATTCTTTGAGTCGGGAATCGGACGCGGCCTCGGATTCCGCGACTCCAACCAGGACCTTCTCGGTTTTGTTCACATGGTGCCGCAACGCGCCCGCGAGCGGGTGCTTGACCTTGCGGCAACCCAGTTGGAGACCGGCGGCGCTTATCACCAGTATCAGCCGCTCACCAAACGCGGCAACGACAATATCGNNCCAACTTCAATGACGATCCGCTATGGTTGATCCTCGGCGTCGCGGCATATCTAAAGGAAACCGCCGATTGGTCGATTCTCGATGTTCCGGTTCCCTACGACAACAGAGCCGGGAGCGAGACCTCTCTGTACGAACACCTGCAGCGGAGCCTGCGCTACACGGTGGACAGACTTGGACCGCACGGCCTCCCGCTCATCGGCCGCGCCGACTGGAATGACTGCCTCAACCTCAACTGCTTCTCTGAATCACCCGGAGAGTCTTTCCAAACGACAACCAATAGAGATGGAAAAGTCGCGGAATCCGTTTTCATTGCCGGGCTGTTCGTACTGGCAGCACGGGAGCTGGCCGAGATAGCTGAACGCCGTCCGATTGGCGGCGAAGGTGGCGTAAATTCCGAATCTGACCGCTATCGCAATGATGCTGATCGGATGGCCGAGACCGTGTGCAAGCACGGTTGGGATGGCGAGTGGTTCCTCCGGGCGTACGACGACTACGGCAACAAGATCGGCTCCCGGGAATGTGAAGAAGGAAAGATCTTCATCGAGCCTCAGGGCTTTTGCACCCTGGCGGGGATTGGATTGGAGAATGGTATGGCGCCGAAGGCGTTGGATTCAGTCAGCAAGATTCTGGCGACGCCACACGGCATCGTGCTTCAGCAGCCGGCATACTCGAAATATTATCTCCACCTTGGCGAGATCTCCTCGTATCCTCCGGGCTACAAAGAGAACGCCGGCATCTTCTGCCACAACAATCCGTGGGTGATGATTGCGGAGACTCTGGTGGGCAATGCCGACCGAGCGTTTGAATACTATCTTCGGATCAATCCTTCGGCCCGCGAGAAGATGAGCCGGCTGCATCNNGTTGTGAGCCGTACGCCTACGCGCAGATGATCGCCGGAAAAGATGCGCCGACGCATGGCGAGGCGAAGAACTCCTGGCTCACCGGCACCGCTGCGTGGAACTATGTGGCGATTACGCAGTACATCCTCGGCATTCGTCCGACGTATGACGGGCTGATGGTTGCGCCCGTGATTCCCACGGCGTGGAGTGGGTTCTCTGTGAGTCGCGTCTTCCAGGGAGTGCGTTATGATATCACGGTAAGGCGCGGGGGTAAAGGAAATCGCGTACGACTGATGGTGGACGGGCGTCCGATCGAGGGAAATGTAATTCCTCGGCCAACTTCCCGCCCGCATCCCTCAGTCGCAGGTGAGACGGTCGGACTCCCGCAAGTCTCAGTCGAAGCGCTTTTAGTCTGATGCAACGAGCCTGTAAACCCCGGGTCTTGATGGTGTCCGTCAAACCTCGTACCATGACCTACGTGGCAATGAACAAAGTCCAAGTGTTGCCCTAGAGACCGACGATGAAGACACTGCTTTCCGTTTCGATACTCCTCCTTGCGTGCAGCGTCCACCTTTGGGCGGTTGAGCTGATCGACCGGCCCACGAAGGGACGTCAATACGAGACGCTCCGATTCCGTTTTGCGGAGAATCTGAAGTTCACGAACCCATTCGATTTGGAAACCAACCGCGTCGAGTTGCACGTTCAGCAACCTGATTTCTCCAGGCGCGTCCTCTCCTTCTTTTACGATGGATTGAACAAAGACGACGTTGAGCAATGGGAAGCGCGATTTGCGCCAAAGCAATTCGGCTTGCATCGCATGACCGTCCGCATCAACGGGAAGGCACAAGCACAATTTGATTTGCCCGTCGAGTCCAATAAGGGGACGAAGCAAGGCGGATTGAACCTGTCGGCGTCGCTTGGGATCTTTGAGTACGAGAGCGGGGAGGCGTTTCGAGGCATCGGCCTGAATGTCTGTTGGGCTCCCGACTATGAGTACTACTTCAAGAAGATGCAAGCTGCAGGTATGAACGTCACACGCATCTGGATGTGCCCATGGAACCTCTCCTTTGAGTGGCAGGAAACAGGACTTGGTCGCTACAGACTGGAATCGGCCCGAAAGTTGGACGCGATCCTTCAGTTGGCAGAGAGCTATGGAATCTTCGNNCACCGAAAGGCCTCGGCTACTTCCGGGAGGATCGTTGGCAAGTGAATCCGTACAACAAGATCAACGGCGGCCCCTGCGCGGATCGGACCGACCTCTTCACCAATGAAGAAGCAAAGATCTACTCCAAGAGAAAATACAAGTACATCGTCTCTCGTTTCGGCCATAGCTCCTGTATCGCGGCTTGGGAGTTCTTCAACGAGGCGGATCTGATGGCCGGCAAGGCCATTCCCGTGAATCGCTGGCACATCGAAATGGCAGAGTACGTGAAGTCGATCGACGTTCACAAGCG
>DMMN01000320.1 GCA_003453835.1 Bacteroidota bacterium
AACAGCATGGGTTCCATAAGCGCCCAAAAAGCCTGGAGAGTGTTGATGAACACCAGGACGGTTCTCGCCATCGAGTTACTCTGTTCCTGCCAGGGTCTCGATTTCGCCCGGCGGATCAACGGCGCCGCCACAATGAAGGCGGGAAGAGGAGTCGAGGCGGCGTACCGATTCGTTCGTCGCCGAATCTCGCACATGCATCAGGACCGCGTTCTCTTCGTCGATATCCAGAAAGCCATCAAACTGACCCTGGAGAGCGGCCTTATGAGCCACGTAGAAGACGTTGTTGGACCACTTGCGTAACGTCATGAAAGCGAACAGCATGAAGTACAGCAAAGATTTCTTACGGACGCTTCCGAAAGTCCTTCTTCATGATCATCTCGATGGGGGTGTGCGGGCAAAAACGGTGGTCGAGTTGGCCAAGGAAGCGGGGTACAAGAAGCTCCCCTCGACAAATCCGAAAGAGCTCTCCGGGTGGTTCCATCGTGGCGCGACACGGGGCAGCTTGCCGCTTTTTCTGGAGGGCTTTGCCCATACGTGCGGCGTGATGCAGACGGAAGAATCGCTTGAGCGCGTCGCGTATGAAATGATGGAAGACATGAACAGAGACGGAGTCGTGTATGTCGAGACCCGTTTCGCTCCCGTCTTTCATCGGCAACGGCATCTGCATCTTGAGACGATCGTTCGGTCGGTGCTGAAGGGGCTTGATCGTGGAGTGAAGGATTTTGGCGTTCGCTACGGGCTCATCCTCTGCGCCATGCGCAATATGAAGCCGGCGATCTCCCAGGAGATCGCGGAGCTTGCAGTCGATTTCCGCGATCACGGTGTTGTGGGATTCGACTTGGCGGGTGAGGAGGGGGGATATCCGCCCAAGAAGCATATTGACGCGTTTCACTATATCCAGCGCGAGAATTTCAACATCACCGTTCACGCTGGTGAGGCATTCGGAAAGGAGTCGATCTGGCAGGCGATCCAGTGGTGCGGGGCGCACCGCATCGGGCACGCAACGCGGTTGATCGAGGATATGAAACTCAAGAACGGCGACGTCCTCAGCATGGGGACGCTTGCCCAATACGTTCTGGACAAACGAATACCGCTCGAGCTCTGTCTGACAAGCAATCTCCACACGGGGGCTGTGAAGCATCTGAAGGAACATCCGTTCGGGATTTTCTACCGTTACAAGTTTCGTGTTACGCTCAACACCGATGATCGGCTGATGAGCTGCATTACGCTGACCGATGAATACCAGACCGCCGCCAATGTTTTCGAGCTCACTCTTGACGATCTGGAGAAGCTCACGATCAACGCGATGAAGAGTGCCTTCATCCCGTACAAGAAACGCATCGCGTTAATCTACGAAGTGATCAAGCCCGGCTACGCGAACGCGAGGAGGACTCTGAACAAGGAGAGACACGCAAGAGGAGTCGATTGAGGGCGGGGAGAAGTGCCGTGTGGGCGAAGCCGGGTAGGCTCTTTTCCTCGTGAGGATTACATCGTCAGAGACAGGAGGGACTATGAACCATCAACATATCCATTGGCTTGGGCACGCATCCTTTCGCATTGAAGACGGCGGTACCCGGATGTATGTTGATCCGTGGAAACTCCCGCCGAATTCCCCGATAGCCGACGTCATCTTCATCACGCACGCGCATTACGATCATTTCTCCGTCGAAGATATCGCGAAGATCAAGAAAGAGGGGACTGTCTTCTTCGCTCCGAAGGACGTCGCCTACCAACTGAAAGGAACAGTGATCTCCGTCGTCCCCGGAGAGATGTATCACGTGGGCGAGCTGAAAGTCAAGACTGTTCCGGCGTACAATCTAACGAAACACTACCATCCCAGGCAAAACAACTGGGTCGGGTACATTGTCTCGCTTTCCACCGGGCAGAAGATCTATCATAGTGGCGATACCGATTTCACGCCAGAGATGCGGAGTGTCGTGACCGATTTCGCGTTGCTTGCGTGCGGGGGAACATATACCATGTCCGCGAAGGAAGCGGCGGAAGCAGCAAACGTCTTCAAGCCCCACACGCTCATTCCCATGCACTGGGGGGACATCGTCGGCACGAGGCAAGACGCCGAGGATGTGAAAAGCATGTTCAAAGGGGAAACCATCATCAAGGACACGGAGCGGCAGTAAAGACAACGGCGCGAGACGCGCCGATTCCGAGAGGAATTCGTCAAAGGAACTGTTGACGAATCAAGGCGATGTTGCAGGCGAGGGTTTCGCGGCGAGCAGACCGTCCAATCGCTCCCGCTCCTTCCTCATGATCCGCATCTTCAGCACGACAACGTTGTCTTCGTAGGTCCGTTCGAGCACCTCTCCAACCGAGTGAAGCTGCGAAATCAACTTTTGGTTCTTGTGAGACACACGAAAGCTCTCCTCGATAAACTCCCTCTCGAGTAACTTCAGAACCTCCTCCTTTAAGCCTAGGATGTTGATCCCGCGGGTGGCCGAGATAAACACCGACCGAGGGTATTGTGCGGCAAGCGTCTGAAGGATCGTACGATCGGCAAGACGATCTACCTTGTTGAAAACCATGAGCGTCGGCTTTTCATCGACCCCAAGCTCGGCCAGCGTGTCATTCACCACGCTGATTTGCTCATCGAGGGTTGTGCCGGAGACGTCGACGAGGTGCAGGAGAATGTCGGCCTCGGTGATTTCCTCAAGCGTGCTTTTGAACGACGCGACAAGGTGGTGGGGAAGCTTCCGGATGAAGCCGACCGTGTCCGTCATGAGCATTTGGATCGAGGGGCTCAGGGGAACAACTCTCGTTGTCGGGTCCAATGTTGCAAAGAGACGGTTCTCGACGAAGACATCCGAGCCGGAGAGGAGGTTCAGGAGAGTCGACTTTCCCGCATTCGTGTAGCCCACGAGTGCCGCGCGGGTATGTTTGCTGCGGCCCTTGCGTTGCGTCGATCGCTGGCGGGTGATCCGCTCCAGCTTTTCCTTCAAATGACTGATGCGGGCGCGGATCATCCGGCGGTCTGTTTCAATCTGCGTCTCGCCGGGTCCCTTCGTACCGATCCCGCCGTATTGTTTTGAAAGGTGTGTCCATTGACGCGTGAGCCTCGGGAGGAGGTATTGTAGCTGGGCGAGTTCCACTTGCGTTTTGGCCTCGTTTGTCTTTGCGCGTGAGGCAAAGATATCNNTTTCTTACTTGCACGGCCGAGAGGTCATCGTCGAAAATAACAAGCGGGACGGTCTTCTCCATCACGAGGGCTCGAAGCTCCCCCACCTTCCCTTTGCCGATGAATGTGGCGGCGTCGATGCGGTCGCGGTCCTGCGTAAGACGTGCTACTACGTCGGCCCCCGCCGTATCCGCGAGGAGAACAAGCTCGTCGAGATACTCTTCGGTTTCCTCCCGGCCAATCGTTCGCGTGGAAACACCGATGATGATACACCGTTCTCTGCCAACGTTTGCAAGTTCTATCATACCTTAGCTCAATGAAGTTTCCCGTCTGCCAACGCGACCGACGAACATCTCGACCAAAGCGATTATGAGCGCGACAAAGAGGAGGTGTTTCCACAATTCCGTGCCGAACCGTGACTCCATCACGACGCGATGCATTTCTTGACGCTGCTCGATGGTGGTAACGTTTCCCCGTTCGACGCCGATCCGGTCCAACATCTTCTCTGTCTCCTGCTCCGTTGCTTTCGTCGTTCTCGATTCATCGGGATCGAGGTTTACTGCAAACTTCTGGAGGATTGCCTCGCGGGTCTTTACGGTATAGATTCCGACATGTTCGGTGTCGAGAAAGCGCACGACGCGATGCAAACCCGTCGATGCCGGGGAAGTAACGGCCTCGATTGCTTCGGGATTCACTATCGTCCATTGCGTAGAATTTCTCCTCTTGCTCTTTACGACGAACTCGTCGCCCGAAATAGCCGTGCGCTGGTGCGATTGCTCGCCGGCAAGATACGAAACAGACTGATGTAGGAGGGGAACGAAGAGTCCTTTGAGAGGGAAATCGGACCATTCGAGATTAGCCGCAACGCTGAAAAGAAGGACGCGTCCATCCCCCGAATGATGCTCGACAAGAAATGATGCGCCATTGGAGAGCGAAATAATCTCGGTCGATTGCGGTGTCAGGGCGTACCGGGCGGAGGTTCGTACGCGGGGTGACTCGATCGCCGGCCCCTTCGAATTCCTTTGCTGCGACTGAGCCAACCATTCTCCTCCCTCAAACATCCCCTGGAACACCGGATGACGAACATCGGTCCTGTCGAATTCGAGGAACGATTCGCTCTCATTCGGCGGCTGTGGCTTACCCATGGCGTCGAGACCGGAGATGGACGGAAGCTTGAGAGACGCGGAAAGTGTGCCGGTAAAGTCGTTGGGCAAGAGTTCTCCCCCCGGAAAGAGAATCAATCCTCCGCCATCTGAAAGGAAGGAAGCGATTTGAGAAACCTGGGCAGGCGAAAGCCCCCGCGGGCCGGCGAGAAGGATGACATTGGAGGTGCTTATCTGCGTCGAGCCGATGCGTTCCGGAGTCACTTCTTCGAGCTCAAATGTCGACCTGCCCGAGGATTGCCTCGTTTCAAAAGCGAGTTTGATGAATCGAAGGTCGGACGGATTTCCCACTAAGAGGAGCTTCACATGCTCGGGAATGTGTACCGTGAAATACCGACGATTGTCGAACTCGAGATCGTCGTCCTCTAGCTCGGCGAATCCTTCGACAAAGCCCGTCGCGGATGCGGAGACGGTAAACTCCGCGTCCGCCTGTGAACCCTCTTGCATGTCGATGCTGCGCTGGGCGACGCGCGTCCCATTCAAGAAGACACTCACCACATGACTCCGTGCGGGCTTGTCGGTGTGGTTCGTGATGCGCACCTTTACGATGAAAGGTCTTCCTTGTTCGAAAATCGAGTTCGGGATTGTCACAGACTCGATTCCAAGATTCTGCACCGGCCGCTTTCCGAGCCGAACGAAGAAGATCCGCGCTTCAGGGGGGAAGAGATGCTCTTGTGCCCCTTTTTCGTCAAGGTGAGGAGCCATCAATCCGGATTGGAAATCGGAGAAGAGATAGATTTCCTTGTTGTAGTTCGTAGACCGCGCGAGAAGTTTCGCCGAGAACCGGAGCGCATCGTCGAGCTTTCGATGAACGTAGGACGGCCGCATCTCCTCAACGCTCCTGCGGACGAGAGAGAAGTCCCGCGAAGCGACCGTCCGTTCCTCTTGATCCGGACGATTGACCTCCGAGAGTCTCACCAGGAATACTTCATCCCCGTCTTTCAACAGTTCAAGGATCCCGAGAACCGACTCCTTTGCCTGCTTCAATAATTCTCCCCCTTCGTCCGAAGCCGTCATGCTATAGGAATCGTCGACCAGAAGGACCAGAGTCGACTTCGCATTCGTGCCAAGCACTCCCATCATCGAGCCCTTCAGCGTCGGCCTGGCAAACGCCAGCACAAGCAGAATGACAAGGAGCGTTCTCAGGAGAAGCAAGAGAATCTGGCGGATCTTGAGGCGCCGGATTTTCGTCTTCTGCAATTCCTTGAGAAACGCAAGCGTGCTGAATTCGATCGTTCGGAGCTTCCGCAAATTGAAAAGGTGCAGCAGGATCGGAATTGCCGCAGCGACCAGGCCGAGAAGGAGAAGTGGGTTGAGAAATGTCATCATGTTCTTTCTTTGCTCGAAGATAACATAAGCCGAAGATGTCCGAAAATCAAGCAATGCGAAGAGCCATTCCCCCTCATGGGAAGGAACAAATGGTCATTCGGTGCGTCAAACCTCCAGCGAAGTCTATTGGAGGTTCCTTAATTGGAAGGAAGCACTCTCTGCGCACTCGTTTCTTCACTCTCGCACTTCTCACGTTCGTTTGCTACATTCAATCCGGCCTCATCGCTCAGGAGCAGGTGATGCGGACGATTCGCCTCGATCCCACCAACTCCAGGCCGGTTCCGGAGTTGGGGATCATTCTCGGCGGTTTGGAAAAGGGTGATGGCGTTTCCGTCGTGGTCATGCTCGGACAGGTGGACGTGAGGGGAGCGGATTTCCGGGAAGGTGATGTCGTTGTGAGGATTAACAAGAAGCCGATCAAGAATCTCAAAGAGTTCGACAAACACTACAAGGCGGCGAACGTCGGGAGCACCATGGAATTCGAGATTGGGCGTGGAGGGAAACGGTCTGTGCTCAGATTTGTGAAACCGAAGCCGTCCAAACAGCAGCCGGTCTTCATCCGGCGTGTGGAATAGAAATACTTCTCTAATAGGAGATCGATGTACATTCGCTGCCTGCTTCTTCTTGCGCTCCTCTTTCTGATCCTTACTCCGCCGAATCTTATCGCTCAATCGGGAGGAACCATTTATAACCCGCGCGACGATCAATACAAGCTTCTGGGTTTGAAGCGAGGACTCGACGCGTACAACATCGCCAAAGCCGACTATGAGCGCCAGAAAGAGCTGTTTGAGCGTGGCATCATCTCAAGAGCCGAGCTCGAACGGAGCGATCGCGCCTACCGCGAAGCGGAAGTCAACTATCAGCAAGCCTTCCTTGCCGTTATCTATGAGCGACGCTACATTGCGATCCAGAGAGCGGTAAAGTACCAAACTTCGAGCGGTCAGCGTCGCATCCGCTTGACGCTTGCCAACCTGACGAGCGGCACGAATGAGATCAAACGGCTGCTGAACATCGAAGAGGGGATCTTTGCACTTGTCCAACCCGACGTCATCACGGATGTGTACGTATCACTGCTGAACGAGCAAGGAGCGATCATCAGTCAGCCGTATGAGACGAAGATTGAGGCCCTGAGGGTTGGCGAGCCGCCAACGGTTCACTTTACGCTGCTCCAGGATGTCGACGTCGCAACGGTTCGGCTCATCTTTGGTCAGAATCAAGATCAGAAGAGAATCTACTTTCAAAAGGATGCGTCGTCGAACAGGGTGGCAATTGTGGCCGAGCAGTTTAGCCAGGAAGCTCCGCTCGGCTCAACGGCGACATACCGAATGCGAATGGAGCTGTTCTCGAGTGCAGAGAACACGTTCCGATTGGAGGTCGTGAACCTACCCTTGCAGTTAAGCACGTACTTTCTGGATCCTCAGACGCAGGCTCGCATTACCCAGCTCAAATACACCGAAGGAGTGAACACGAAAAGCGTTTCGCTCAACGTCCTGCTGCCGCAGAGGGCCAACGACGACCTGAAGATAGATCAATCGATCAAGTTCACCGTGCTGGCGATCCCACAGGGAAGCGACCTGCGAATTGATCGCTCGACGATGATGACGGAGGACCAAATCCGGCGCCTCGGCGCCGGATCAGCGCAACTTGAGTTGGTCCCGCGCGGAATCGGCCAACTTCTCGTCCGATCCCAACAGCTCTATTTCGAGATAACACCCGGCCAGAGCGTGACCATGACGATGGACGTGGTGAATGAAGGCTCGCGCTGGCTGGATAACCTCCGATTTGACGCGGACATTCCGCTCAACTGGAAGAAGACGATCGAGCCCAACACGATCGACCGCCTGGATCCCACACTCGAGCGACGCATCTCGCTCACCTTCACGCCGCCGTCGGATGTCGGTGTGGGGAAGTACGACATTCGCGTTCGGGCGACCAGTCGTTCCGACAACCTGCCGATCGAAGCTGAACCGAGAACCGTGACCATTCAAGTGGAGGCGCAGGCAAACGTGTTCTCTACGGCAATCATCGTTCTTGTTATTCTCGGCTTGGTGGCGGGGATCGTCGTCTTTGGAATTCGATTGACAAAACGATAGCTGTTCACTCTCTAGGAGAATCCATGGAAGAATCGGTGTTCATCGAAGCCAAGGGCTTGACAAAGGTGTACGAGGACGGTCTGTGCGCACTCGATCATGTCTCGTTCTCCGTGAAATCGGGGGAAGTGTTCTGCCTGCTCGGCGGCAACGGGGCGGGTAAGACGACCACGATCAACCTTTTCCTCGGTTTCCTGCCGCCAACCGAGGGAAGCGCCACGATCAACGGTATTGACATGCACCGTGATCCACTCGAGGCAAAGAAACACGTAGCCTATCTGTCGGATGTGGTGATGCTCTATCCCAATTTCACGGCAAGGCAGAACCTCGACTTTTTTGCGCGCCTCGGGGGAAAACGGAACCTGGCGAAGGAGGAGTACTACAGCGTCCTCCGACAAGTGGGCTTGCAGGAAAAGGCGTTCGAGCAAAGGCTGAAGGGCTTCTCGAAGGGCATGCGGCAGAAGGTCGGTCTTGCCATCGCCATCATCAAGGATGCCCCGGCCATCATTCTTGACGAGCCCACGAGCGGGCTTGATCCGAAGGCCGCCAACGAATTTCTCAACACGCTCCTCCAGCTCCGATCGCAGAGGAGAGCCATCTTAATGAGCACGCACGATATCTTCCGGGCGAAAGAGGTAGCCGACACTGTTGGCATCATGAATGAAGGAAAGATGCTGACGATCAAATCGCGCAAAGAACTTGAGCACGAAGATCTGGAAGAGTTGTACCTCAACTACATCCACGGAAAGGTGGCGGCCTAGCGGCGCAACTGCAGGAGATACCCGCCGTCGAGTCACCATGTCGTTAACGAAGGGAACAACATGCTTTCGACCCTGTTAGAAAAGGAACTTCGCGAAATCATCTATTCGACGAAGTTCGCCGTCACCTTTGGGGCGTCTGCGGTGCTCGTGATCCTCAGCTTCTACGTCGGCATCCGCAACTATCAGGAGAGCAAGCGGGAGTACGAGGCGGCCCGCAGCGTGAACATCGCAAACATCGCATCTCTCACGGAATGGCGGATGGCACAGCCCAAGGTGTTCCGCAAGCCGCAGCCGCTTCAGGTGCTCGTCAACGGGACCACGAACGACGTGGGCCGGACAACCGAGATGAGAGCGCAGGGCGAGCTCAATCTCATTAACAGTCGCTACAACGTGGACCCGCTGTTTGCCGTTTTCCGGTTTCTCGATCTCAACTTCGTCGTGGTCATTGTCTTTAGTCTCTTCGCCATCCTGTTCGGCTACGACGCGATCAACGGAGAAAAGGAGTCAGGGACGTTGAAGCTTGTCTTGTCAAATCCCGTCTCGAGGGCAGAGTTCATTCTTGGGAAACTCATCGGCAGCTTCACTGCGCTCGTCGTACCGTTGTTGATCCCGTTGCTTCTCGGGTGCCTGATGATCATCGGCTTCGGGATTTCGCTCTCCCCCGACGAATGGGTCCGGCTCTTCTTCATCATCCTGGGGGGTCTACTCTGCTTCGGAGCGTTCCTCGCGCTGAGCACGATGATCTCCGGACTCGCATCGAGGACGAGCGTCTCGTTTCTCATCTCTCTCGTCGTGTGGATCTTTTCCGTCCTCATTATCCCGAAGGGGAGCGTTCTGCTCGCCTCGGCTTTTGTCGATGTCCCGAACCTCGATGCCATCGAAGCCCAAAAGCGGAAGTTTTCGCTGCAGCAATTTGAACAGCGCAGGCAAAAGATGGAGGAGTGGATTCGGGCGAATGCCCGGCCCGGCGAGGATTGGTCCGGGCGATTCAATTCGTTTCAGGATAGTGTAGGGAAGATGTTCGAGAACGAGCGGGAAGAGTTCTACGGCAGGTTGAACGAAGAATGGCGAAACAGAAAGGATCACCAGGAGCGGTGGGCCTTTGGTGTCGCGCGACTCTCGCCCACGGTAATTTTTCAGATCGCCGCGATGAACCTCGCCAATACCGACATTGCGCTGAAGCATAGATACCTTGAAGATCTGGATCGTTATCAGGACGAGTACGCAGAGTTCATCAAGAAGAAGGTTGGGACGCTCGGGGGCATGCGAATCGTCATACGTTTCTCGGGACAGCAAGCACCCGAGGAGGAGAAGAAACCGCTTAATCCATCCGAGCTCCCGGAGCTTGTGGAACGCACAAGAGGCCTTGGTGATACGATGGCTGCATCGATTGTGGACCTTGGATTGCTGGGTGTCCTGACCACCTTGTTCTTTGCCGGCGCGTTCGGAGCATTCCTCAGATTCGACGTGCGTTGAACTTCGGCTCGAAGAAAGGACCGACCCATGTGGAAAATCATTGCTGAACGAGAACTGAAAGACCATCTGCAAAGCACCCGCTTCATCGTCACGGGGACGGTGAGTGTGCTTCTTCTGGTCATGAGTATCTCTCTCGGCATCAGCTATCACAAGGGACGGTTGGCACAGTATGAGCAGGCAAACCAGATGATGCTGGAGACGGCCTCTCAGCAGACCAACTGGGGTGCCACTCCGGTGGCCGCCTACCGAGCGCCTGATCCGATGGAAGTGTTTGTGAACGGTGTGAACAGCGACATCGGACGTTTTTCCGAGATCACGCCCATGCGTAATGTTCGCCTCGTTCGGAGTGAATTCTCTGATGATCCGATGCTCGCCGTGTTCCAATTCCTCGACCCCACGTTTGTCGTTCTCATTGTTCTCAGCCTTCTCGCCATCCTCTTTACGTACAACTCCGTTAACGGAGAAAAAGAGGCCGGGACGCTCAGGCTGGTGTTCGCAAATGTCATCTCACGATCCGAGTTCATTCTGGGCAAGCTCCTTGGCGGTTGGATCGCTCTTCTCCTGCCCGTTCTCCTTTCGTTCCTGATTGGCGCGCTCATGCTGATTCCTTCCGGCGTTGAGATGGATGCGTCCCATTGGGCGCGATTCGGATTCTTCGCACTAGCTTCCATTCTGTACTTCACCTGCTTCATGCTCGTCGGCGTGCTCGTCTCCGCATTCACGAGCCGGTCGAGCGTGTCGTTCCTGGTGCTCCTCGTCGTTTGGATTAGCGCAGTGCTGATTATACCCAAGGCCGCGACGATGCTCGCCGGCCAGGCGATGCCGGTCCCATCGGCAGATGAGATCGAGAGCAGACTCGCAAGCTTTTCGGCGCAGGCGCGTGTGGAGTACTTTGCGGATTTCGAACGAAGGCTCAGGGAGCGGTTCCGTCCAACCGAGGGATTGCTGCCGGACAAAGCGAGAGAGCTTCAAGCCGAACAACAGGCAAAGTGGCAACAGGAGGATGATGAGAGGCGAAAAGAGATGGACCAGAAAATTGCCGATCATAGTGCACGACTCTCCGAGGACTACTACAACCAGAAGAATGGCCAGGAATTGCTTGCGTTCTCCCTTGCGAAGTTTTCACCTGCATCGATGTTTCAACTCGTGGCCATGAAGCTGGCAGGAACCGACACAGGATTGAAGCGACGGTACGAAGATGCAATGAAAAGTTATCGGGATCAGTTCACGAAGTTTGTGCAGCAGAAGGGAGGGGGCATGGGATTCCGAATATCCATCGGGCGCGGCTCACACGATGTGAAAGTTGGCACGCCCCCATCATCGCAGAAGATCGACATTACGGAGATGCCTCGGTTTCAAAGCCCGGCCTACACCTTCGGCGAAGCCTTTGGGGCATCGCTCTTCGATCTGGGGCTCCTGGCGGTCTTTAACCTGCTCGCCTTTGCGGGAGCCTTTCTCGCGTTCTTGAGATTTGACTTGAGATGAAATGTGTTTCTTCTGATCCTCTCCATCGTCCTTTTGAATTCGCTTCTCCAGCAAGAGACGAACTGCTCCGGCTCAATCACGGGAAGGGTGTCGGAATCGAATTCGCATAAGCCGCTGGTCGGAGTACAGATCACGGCATCCGGCGCCGAGGGTTCCTACAACACAGCGACGTCGAACGACGGAACGTATGAGATGAAAGGGATGAAGCCGGGCCGGTACTTGGTTCGAGCGTTGTGCGTCAGTTATCTTCCGAGAATGATCGGCGACATCCGAATTGCTGCGGATTCGACCACCCGGCTGGACATTGCGATGATGCCGACGAGTCGTCTCCTGGACTCCATCGTTGCATATCGTCGTCCACACGCTGATCCCGGCATGAGATTCTATCAACCTGATAGCAGTATCGATTACAAGATCAAAGTGGTTCCTCCGCAGAGGAGACAACTTCCCAGACCCGACACTGCGTTGCCGAAGGAAAAAGGAGTATTGAAGAAGACGAGAGAGTAAGTTCGGAAGGGGAATCTGACTTCCGGACGCTTGCGGATCGGATCTGAGGGCTGCGTGCGTTCGTTGCAATTCGCATCCGATTTTGGTATTTTTGGCCTGCGATGTGCCGGAACTCTCGACATAGCTCACTCCTTCTCCTCCTCCTTTTGCTGCTCTTCAGCCGTGTTGAGCCGGCTCGTGCACTCCAATCCTCGAATGAATCCAATCNNTCGTCCCAAGAAGGTCATACAGCCGGCGTTCAGCACTGATCGGCAGCATCTCCTTTCGATGCTTCCCTACCATCGGGTACAACACCCGAAGCTGGCTCTCGTTCTCAGCGGTGGAGGAGCGCGTGGTTTGGCAGCCATCGGTGTGTTCAGGGCCTTCGAGAACGCCGGCATCGACATCGATCTTATTGTCGGGACGAGTGTCGGGAGCATTATCGGCGGCCTCTACGCCGCCGGCTACACAACCCATCAACTCTACGACCTTGTGGACTCGACGAATTGGGGCGAGGTGTTGAACTTCAGCGATGAAGCGCGTCGAAGGGATCTCTTTCTCGATCAGAAACTCGCAACTGACCGGAGTATTCTCACGGTCCGTTTCGAAGGCCTTGAGCCGATCATTCCGGAATCCTTCTCGACCGGGCAACGGCTTACCAACTATCTCAATCTTCTGGCGCTGCAAGGTATCTACCAACCGGCACCCACATTCGACAATCTGCGGATCCCCTTTCGGGCCGCGACGACCGACCTTCTCTCCGGCCAGCTCGTCATCCTTGATCGCGGCGATCTGACGCAAGCTATGCGAGCCAGCGCGTCCGTCCCTCTCCTCTTCAGTCCGGTTCCCAGGGACACCGCGCAGTTGCTCGATGGTGGCTTGGTTTCGAATATCCCTGTTGATGCGGCCCGAGAATCGGGGGCCGACATCGTCGTAGCCGTTGATGTGACGAGCTCGGTTCGCCCTGCCGGCAAACTAAAAGGACCTCTGGAGGTTGCAGAGCAGATCATCGGTATCGCCATGCAGATGGCAAACAGAGAACAGCGCGCAAAGGCCGATGTCGTGATACGGCCCGACCTTGGGGATCATGAAACCAACGACTTCACGGGCGTTGACATGCTTCTTCAGAAGGGGGAGGAAGCTGCGAGAGCTGCGCTCGAGCAAGTTCGGTCCCTCCTTCGCTCGAAATCCATCGGGATGTTGAAGAAGCTGGACAGCGGGAAAATGTACCCGCACGTTCGGTTTCAGTTCGATCCACTGGCTCTCGACCAGCAATGGCTCGAAAAGGTCATTCCCTTTGGCAGGAGCGAAGACCTTGCGGAGAGTGATCTCCGGGAATTGGTGACGGAAATGTACCAGAGCGGCGATTTCGAATCAGTGGAGGTGGCGGTGACCGAGGAGGCGGGGGGAACGCTGATGCAGTTGGTTGCGAGACGGAATCCGCTCCTGAACGACGTCTTGTTCAGGGGGGATAGCTTGGTGAGCAAAGACTCTCTTCGCTCTCTCTTTGCACCGTTGATCGGACAGCACATCAACGTGCACCGCAGCCGTGAGGCCCTTGAGGGGCTCCTCAGGCTCTACAGGGAGAAGGGGTACTCCCTGGCCCGCATCAAGGATGTTCACTTTGATTCGATGACCGGATCGGCAGTTGTGGAGATTGACGAAGGTGTCGTGTATCGACGCGACATCAGGGGGACGACGAAGACGAAGGACTATGTTATTTGGCGAGAACTGCCGTGGGACGAACGAAAGGTGTTCCAGGTCGGCCAAGTCTCCGACGGAATCTCGAATCTCTATGGGACAAACCTGTTCGAGCAGGTCTCGATCAGCGCGCACCGCGAGGAAGAACGGAATATCGTTGTCATTAATGTTCGGGAGCGGAGTACGGAACTCATCCGGCTCGGCATGCGCATCGACAACGAACGAACGTTTCAGCCATCGATAGATGTCCGCGACGAAAACCTTCTCGGCATCGGTGCGGAGCTGGGGTTACATCTTGTGGGTGGATCGAGGAATAGAAACTATGTAGGAGAGTTCAAAGCGACGCGCATATTCAATTCCTATTTCACATTTGACCTGAAGGGGTACTACACGTATCGTGATGTGAACGTCTACGGTGACGATCCAGTCTCCGATCCCCAGCGGTGGAATCGTGTCCGCGTGGGCGAATATCGCGAGCTGCGAAAAGGCGGCTCGATTTCCTTTGGGACGCAACTGGAGCGCCTCGGCTCGGTAACGGTGGAAGGGAGAATGGAAAGCCACAGGGTCTGGAGTTTCTCCGGGAATCCCGTTGGGGCGGAGAGCTTCCGGATCGGTTCGATCAAGTTCGGGACCAAGGTGGATAATCTCGATCGCTTTCCGTTCCCTCGCTCCGGCGTCAAGATGAACCTCTCGTACGAGTCGGCCGTCTTTCCGCTCAGCGGCGGCGTCGGCTTCACGAAGATGGCATTCACGTACGACTCGTACGACACCTATTTCAAGCGCCACACGCTTCATCCGCGATTTCAGTTCGGCTTCGCCGATGAGACACTGCCAATCACGGAACAGTTCAGCCTAGGCGGACAGGAGAGCTTTTTCGGCTTACGGGAAGACAACGCGCGCGGGCGGCAAATGGTCGTCGCTAGTCTCGAGTATCGGTACGAAAGTCCTGTCTCGATTTTCTTCGACACGTATCTGACGGCCCGGTACGATTTCGGATCCATTTGGTCGGGAGCGGAGGAAATTCGTTTGGGGGATCTTCTTCACGGAATCGGATTGGGGATCGCGTTTGATACTCCGGTCGGCCCGGCAGAGTTTTCGGTTGGCCGAGGCTTCTTCTTCAGAAAAGATCTTCTGAACAACCCCGTCAGCTTTGGGCCGGATGTTGGCTACTTCAGGATTGGCTACGCTCTCTAGCGCTGTTTTCTCTTAGCGAGTGGCACTTGCTCTTCGCCCCCCCAGTTGCTGCGAAGCCGCACGACGTTGTCGACGATCGATTGGTTTTCGTTTCTCCAAAAAGTCTCTATATTCACCTCACGAGTACCAACGATTCAACAATTCAAGAACCTAACCTGTCAACCACTATGTCTACCAAACCACCTTCACCCGTCGCCGAATTCGCGCCGGAAACGTTGGAGAGAATAGCCTACACCGCCGTCGAAGAGATCCCCACTCAAGAGCCAAATGACCGCAACCGATTGGGATTCAGCGTTTGGATGTGGCTTGTAGATCGCAAGGGATCCCTCGCGCAGGCGATTAAGAACTCGGGAACGCGCACGAACTCCTCGCCGGATGAGATTCTAAAGATCGTCTCAAAACGGCTCGAAGAAAAGGGGATCAAGCTCTCCTGAGCGTCTCCAAATCAGCGTCGGGCTTGCTGATTACTAGTCCGTCCAAATCCTCTGCTCGACAAATCTTCCTCCATGACTGTTACGGTCACACCTTCTCGTAATCCTCAAACCTGAAGCCGTCGTGCTGTTCCTTGTTCACAAGTTTGAAGACCGTTCCAATGAGGTGCTCGTAGGGAGGAAAGAACGTGTCGCCGTCCGCGTCTTGCTCGACGATCGTGAGGTGCAACCCATCGACTGAATCGAGGAGTTGTGCGTACAATTCGCCGCCGCCAATGATGAAGACTCTCTCTTGATCCTGCAGTGCCTGGAGGGCGTGTCCGATGGTATGATAGGTTTCGACGCCGGGGATTTTTCCGGAGGTGAGGACCACCATGCGCCGATTGGGGAGCGGACTACCGAGGGACTCGAACGTCTTGCGCCCCATCAACACCGTGTGTCCGGTTGTGAGTCGTTTGAAGCGTTTGAGATCTTCAGAAAGATGCCAGGGGAGCTTGCCGTTCCGACCGATCACTCGGGCTTTGTTCAGCGCTGCGATGATGTTCAGCTTCACACGGCTACCTCGAACTTGATCGGCTCATCGCATTCGTAGCCGATCAACGTGAAATCATCGAACTGGAGAGCGTCGAAGGGCTTGCGAACAATAAGAAGCTTCGGACGCTGTTTCGGTGTGCGCGTGAGTTGTTCCCTAAGACCATCGATGTGATTGACGTAAATGTGAGCGTCGATGATCGTATGGCTGAAATAGCCGACGTCAAAGCCGGTTTCTTGAGCAATGGCTTGCGTTAGGAGAGAGTAAGCGGCGAGGTTGAAGGGAATTCCGAGTGCGATATCTCCCGAACGCTGAGTCAGGTGACAGTTGAGCCGGCTTCCCTGAACGTTGAACGCGAACGTGTAGTGGCAGGGAGGCAGCTTGCTTGTCCAGGCGTTGCCCGGCTCCCAGGCAGAGATCACCATTCGCCGCGAGCTCGGATCTTCCCGAAGTGTTTGAAGAACCGCTCCGATCTGATCGAATTCCCGCACCTCATACTGGCCGGTCTTTGGATTCACTTGGGCGCTGGGAAACCGTCTCCAATAGCGTCCGTAGGCCGTATCGAGATTCCCATCCTCATCCGCCCACGCGTCCCAGATCTTTGTCCGCTGGCGTAGATTGCGGATGTGATCCTCCCCTGAAAGATACCAGAGCACTTCATAGAGCATCGATTTGAAGTTCATCCTCTTTGTGGTGACGAGGGGATAGCCTTCGCTCAGGTCGACTTTGTAGTACTCAGAGAAACTGGAGAGCGTGTCGATGCCCGTACGGTTCTTTTTGAGTTGGCCTTTTGTCAGGACGCGCTCGACAAGGTCCAGGTATTCTCTCATCGTTGTATNNAGTTGGCATTGAGTTGTGCGGCGAGCGGGAAGCTGGGAACGATGTCGGTCGGGATGTCCGCCAACTTGTCGAGAACGATCTTCATCTCCGGTCGGACAACGGCATACCTGTCGAGCATCGCTTTCGTTTTCGCGTAACTTCCTGCGGCTTGAAGAGTCATAATCTCGGCCGTAAGCTTCCGGACGGCGTCCTTCATTCCGGCGAAGTTCACTTTGAAGGTG
>DMMN01000245.1 GCA_003453835.1 Bacteroidota bacterium
CACAACCGCTACGCGACGAACACGACGACGAGCTTCGAACGCGTGCAGCCGTTCCCCGCGATCGCGCACAACGGTGAGATCAACACCATTCAAGGGAATCGCATATGGACTCAGGCACGAGAGGCCGAATTGGCGTCCGACTACTGGGGTGACGATATCAAGCTGATCAAGCCGCTGATCCAGCCGGGGGGAAGCGATTCGGCAAACCTCGATAACGCCCTGGAAGCGCTCGCACTTTCCGGCCGCAACGTCCTTCATGCAATGATGATGCTCGTGCCGGAAGCGTGGCGCGCGCGCGACGACATCGACGAGCAGGTGCAGAAGTTCTACGAGTACAATGAATGCTTCAGTGAGCCGTGGGATGGGCCGGCGGCACTCGTCTTCACCGACGGCGGGATTGTTGCGGCGACGCTCGATCGAAACGGGCTCCGTCCGGCGCGCTACAAAGTTACCTCCGATGGTCTCATTGTTCTGGGATCGGAAGTCGGATCGCTCGATATCGATGATGCGCTCGTTGTGGAGAAGGGGAGGCTCGGACCCGGACAGATGATTGCCGTCGATACCGAACGGGGTGTGTTGCTGAAAGACCTGGAAATCAAGAACGAAATCGCACGGAAGAAACCGTATGTTGAGTGGGTCGGCGACAATCTGAAGAAATTGTCTGCCGAAGTTCGATCCTCCATTCCGCCGATTGGTGTTGCTGCTTCCGACTTGCTGAAACAGCAGTTCTGCTTCGGCTACAGTGCGGAAGAGATCACGATGGTGCTGAAGCCGATGGCTGAAGGAGCGAAAGAGCCGGTCAGTTCCATGGGGGATGATGCATCGCTCGCCGTGTTGTCGAAGTTCCCCAAGCTCCTCCCAAGCTATTTCCGTCAACAGTTCGCCCAGGTGACGAATCCCCCCATCGACCCGATACGNNCCCCCCATCGATCCGATCCGCGAACGCATCGTGATGTCGCTCTCCGGAAAGCTTGGCTATCGGCGCAATTGGCTCGGCGAGACGCCACAGCATGCGAAACTGATCGAGATCGATAGCCCGGTTCTGGATGAGGCCGAGTTGCAGGCTCTCTCTTCCCTCTCCGATTCCGATTTTCAATCGGCAACGCTTTCCATCCTTTTTGATGCGCGGGAGGGAGAGGCAGGATTCGAGCGGGCGATCGGCGATCTCTGTCTCTCAGCAGAAAGCTGCGCCGACGAAGGAAAGTCACTGCTCGTACTCACCGATCGTGGAGTGAGCGAGCAGATGGCCCCTCTTCCGATTCTACTGGCAGTGGGGGCTGTTCATAATCATCTTCTTCGTAAGCAGAAGAGACTGAGGATGAGCGTCGTCGCCGAGACCGGTGAACCCCGCGATGTCCATCATTTTGCGACGCTCATCGGGTACGGAGCAAACGCCGTTCATCCGTATCTCGCGCTGGACACCATTCGGGGAATGGGGGATTCTCGCGGCGCGAGCTCTCCTTCACACGAAACGCGCGCTGGGAATTTCAAGTCGACGATCGAGGCAGGAATTCTCAAAGTGATATCGAAGATGGGCATCTCGTTGCTTGGATCCTATCGCGGTGCACAGATTTTCGAAGCACTTGGAATATCTGCGGAGGTCGTTGAGCGGTACTTTACAGGGACACCTGTGCGCATTGGGGGATTGGGTCTCCGGGAGATTGCACGAGAGACGCTTGAGCGGCATGCGCGAGCTTTCGGCGGAGCGGCTCACGCGTTGGCAGACGAGGGGAACTATCGATTCAGAAAAAATGGGGAGCGCCGGGCTTGGTCTCCGGATGCCTTGCGCGGGATGCAGAAGCTACGCGCATCAGGTCTCCAGGAAGACTATGTCCGTGTCAAGGAGGCGATTCGGGAAACTGCCCCCATCGGCATCAAGGACTTGCTGGAGTTCAAAAAGATCAATTATCCTATCGCCGTTGAGGACGTCGAGCCCGTAGAAGAGATTCGCAGGCGATTTACTACAGCCGCAATGTCGCTCGGTGCGCTCTCCCCTGAAACGCACGAGGTGATCGCTATTGCCATGAATCGGATCGGTGGCAAGAGCAACAGCGGCGAAGGGGGAGAAGACCCGCGCCGTTTCCGCGTCCTTCCGAACGGAGATTCCGCCAACAGCGCAATCAAACAGGTAGCTTCCGCTCGATTCGGTGTGACAGCAGAGTACCTTGCAAGCGCCAAGGAGTTGGAGATCAAGATGGCTCAAGGATCGAAGCCGGGCGAGGGTGGACAGATACCGGCAGCCAAAGTCTCTCCTTTGATCGCTCGTTTGCGAAAGGCCGTCCCGGGCATAGCTCTGATCTCTCCGCCTCCACATCACGACATCTATAGCATCGAAGATCTCGCCCAGTTGATTTACGACCTCAAGCAAGTTAACCCGCGGGCAAGGGTATGCGTCAAGCTTGTGTCGGAGGCGGGCGTTGGAACGATCGCAGCGGGTGTTGCGAAAGCCTATGCCGACGTGATACTGGTGAGCGGGGCGGAAGGAGGCACGGGCGCTTCTCCGCTGAGTTCCATCAAGAACGCGGGCGCGCCGTGGGAACTGGGAATCGCCGAAGCCCAGCAGGTCTTGGTGAGAAACGGATTGAGGGAACGCGTCACGCTCCGTGCGGATGGCGGATTGAAGACCGGCCGTGACATCGTCATCGCCTCAATGCTCGGTGCGGAGGAGTTCAATTTCGGAACCGGTGCGCTCATCGCAGTCGGCTGCAGGTACGTTCGCCAGTGTCATCTCAATACGTGCCCCGTTGGAATCACCACACAGGATGAGAAACTCCGCGAACGGTTCGATGGCACGCCGGAGATGCTCATTCGATATCTCGATGCCGTCGCTCAGGATGTTCGCGAAATTCTGGCCGGACTTGGCTTCCGATCGCTCAAGGAGATCATCGGTCGGACGGATCTCCTGAAACAGCGGGCGATCATGGACCACCCGAAAGCCAACACCGTCGACTTGAGCTCGATTCTAGCCCGCCGCGACTATGAGCATGATCAGCGCTTGCGCGTATGGCATCGAAATGACAAGCCTGACAAACCGCTCGATGACGTGATCCTTCAAGACGTCAAAGACGCGCTGCGAGACAAGCTCCCCGTCGTCCGGAGCTATCGAATCCGCAACGTCAACCGATCTGTCGGAACAAAACTTTCAGGAGAGATTGCCTTCCTCTATGGTGACCGTGGATTGCCGGAGAACACGATTCAAATTAGGGTGCAGGGAAGCGCGGGGCAGAGTTTCGGGGCGTTTCTGGTGCATGGTGTGAGGCTTGTCCTCACGGGCGAAGCGAACGACTACGTCGGCAAAGGNNTGCGAGCGGCCGCGCCGGAGAGAGGTTCTGCGTTCGGAACAGCGGCGCCCTCGCCGTCGTTGAAGGCGTCGGTGACCACGGATGTGAGTACATGACTCAGGGAACAGTCATCGTGCTTGGTACGGCCGGCCGCAACTTCGGCGCAGGAATGACTGGCGGAGTGGCGTTTGTGCTGGACCTGCTTGGCGATTTCGATCGGCGAATCAATCCCGATCTGATCGCGATTCGAAGGCTTGTGTCCGGGGAAGAAACACGTTTCTTGCAGTCGCTGATCCACCGCCATCTCGATCGAACAAACAGCGCGCGCGCCCAGGAAGTGCTCATGAATTGGACCGAGTACGCATCGATGTTCTGGAAGATCGAGCCAAAGCCATCTGCTCAATTCGCAGTCCAGTCACAGAAGGAAGAGGCGACCACCAAAGTTCGATGACTTCAACCACCGACTTCTCGCCCCGGCAGGGCGAATGAACGATTTCTCAACCATTAGGAAGACAACAGCAATGGCTCTGATCGATTTTGGCGGCGTGAAAGAAGAAGTAGTGACGCGCGAAGAATTCCCTTTGTCGAAGGCCCGCGAAGTTTTAGAGCATGAGGTCGTGGCCATTATTGGTTACGGGCCGCAAGGGTACGGCCAATCACTGAACCTTCGCGAGAACGGCATCAACGTCATCGTCGGCCAGCGAAAAGGCGGAACCGGTTGGAAAGATGCCGTCCGCGACGGATGGATTGAAGGAAAGACCCTCTTTCCGGATATCGAAGAGGCTGTGCGACGTGCCACTGTCGTTCAGTACCTCCTTTCCGATGCGGGGCAGAAGGAACAGTGGCCGGCGGTGAAGAAGAACCTTCGACAGGGGCAAGCGCTCTACTTCTCCCACGGATTCTCGATTGTCTTCAAGGAACAGACGGGAGTGATCCCTCCGCCGGATGTTGACGTCATCCTTGTGGCCCCAAAGGGGGCAGGCCGGACGGTTCGATCCAATTTTCTCGCGGGGAGCGGGATCAACTCAAGCTATGCCGTGCATCAGGACGCCACCGGGCGTGCGAAGGAGCGGGCCATCGCTCTGGGTATTGCCGTCGGTTCCGGATACCTTTTCCCGACAACGTTTGAGAAAGAAGTCTACAGTGATCTCACCGGTGAGCGTGGGGTCCTCATGGGCGCGATTGCGGGAATTATGAAAGCCCAGTACGATACACTCAGAGCAATGGGGCACTCGCCGAGCGAGGCGTTCAATGAAACCGTCGAGGAAGCAACTCAAAGTCTCTATCCACTGATCGGGAAGAACGGCATGGACTGGATGTTCGCTTCGTGTAGCACAACAGCTCAACGTGGCGCACTCGATTGGTCGAAACGGTTCGAGGCGGCAGTAAAGCCGCTCTTTGATACCCTCTACCAAAGCGTGAGGGAAGGACTTGAAACACAACGAGTGCTGGAGAGTTGCAGCTCACCCGACTATCGCGAGAAACTCGAGAAGGAGCTCAACGAGTGGAAGGATTCGGAGATGTGGAAGGCGGGCGCTGCTGTCCGGGCGCTGAGACCCGAAAATTGGGGCAAGGAATAAAAAGTGCCGGGAGAATGAATCAATGAACCACATCCAACTCTACGATACGACGTTGCGCGACGGAACGCAGGGCGAAGACGTTACCTTCTCCGTAGAGGATAAACTCAAAATCGTCGAGCGGCTCGATGAGTTTGGTGTTCACTACATCGAAGGCGGCTGGCCCGGATCGAACCCGAGGGATATGGAATTCTTCAAGCGTGCAAAAGATCTCCGGCTGGAACACGCGAAGATTGCGGCCTTTGGCAGCACTCGCCGGGCGAAGAATCGCGTTGAGGGCGATCCGAATATCTGCGCGTTGCTCGAAGCAGAAACACCTGTCGTGACGATCTTTGGCAAGAGCTGGATCCTTCACGTGAAAACTGCCCTCCAGATATCGGAAGAGGAAAACGTAGAGATCATCGAGGACTCCGTCTCCTTCTTGAAGTCACAGGGGAGAGAACTCATCTACGATGCCGAACATTTCTTTGATGGTTACAAGGACGACGGCGCCTATGCCCTCCGCACATTGAAAGCGGCGGAGCGGGCCGGCGCCGACGTCATCGTCCTCTGTGATACCAATGGCGGGACCATCACGGAGGAGCTCGCGGCAATCGTCCAAGCAGTAAGAAAAGAGATTCGGATTCCGCTCGGCATCCACACGCATAACGATTGCGAGTTGGCCGTTGCGAATAGCGTAGCGGCGGTGCGATGCGGTGCGCTGCACGTGCAAGGAACGATCAACGGCTACGGAGAACGGTGCGGCAATGCAAACCTTTGCTCCGTCATCCCCATCCTTCAACTGAAGCTGGGCTATCGATGCGTCGATGAACGGCGCCTGCAGAAGATCACGGAGCTCTCACGGTTCGTAAGTGAAGCGGCAAACCTGGCGCACCGGAAGCATCTCGCCTTTGTCGGTGAGAGTGCCTTCGCCCACAAGGGCGGAGTGCACGTGAGCGCGGTGATGAAATCGCCTCGAACGTATGAGCACATCTCCCCGGAACAAGTAGGGAACCAGCGTCGCGTGCTGGTCTCCGATCTCTCCGGGCGGAGCAACGTTGTGTACAAAGCGCAGGAGCTTGGGATTGATCTCAACGGCCGCTCGTCTGAAGTGCAGGAGATTGTTGACGACATCAAGCTCAAGGAATTCCAAGGGTATCGATACGAAGATGCGGACGGCTCGCTTGAGCTACTTATGAAGCAACGCCTGAGCGACTGGCGCGAGTTCTTCGAGCTCGAGGGCTTCAAAGTGATCATCCATAAGGAATCAAGAGAAGACGAACCTGTCTCCGAGGCTCTCATCAAGGTTCGGGTGGGGGATGAGATCGAGCATACGGCCGCCGAAGGGAATGGTCCCGTGAATGCTCTGGATAACGCGCTTCGCAAGGCCTTGGAGAAATTCTATCCCGAGCTGAGGGAGATTCACTTGGCCGACTACAAAGTACGCGTGCTCGACGGTCAAGACGGCACGCGCGCAAAAGTGCGAGTGCTGATCACGAGTAAGAACGGTCACGAGACGTGGAATACCGTGGGCGTCTCAACCGACATTATCGAAGCAAGCTGGAAGGCTCTTGTCGACAGCATCTATTTCCATCTTGTGAGAACGGGAGCAAAAGCAGAAGTCCCGACCTGAAGAGGGTGATCACGCAGCACATCAGGCAGCTTTTGGGTAAAGGGCTGAAGGCCTTACAGACTTATGTTGGGATTTTCAGAACAGGACGTCCAAAAAGTACTTATGGGTAGAGTAGTACATCCAGAAAACGTGGACCGGCAGAGATTTTCAAAACTCAACCGAGTCGGGACATGCCCGNNATCAAAATAGGCGGGGCAGGCCGACCTACATTTTGGACGGCCACCTACAGCCACATCCTTCAGGACGTGGACCCTGGGCTTCTCCCTAATTTTCACCGGGGTTTTACCCTTTTGGCTTGGACGGTCGACGTGGGCATCCTTACTTAATCAAGAAAGAGATTTGTGACGTATGATCATTGTCATGAAAGCCGGAGCAAGCCGGCAGCAAATCGAACACGTGTTCGACAAAGTGCGAGAACTCGGTTTCCAGGTACATCCGATTTACGGAGAGCTTAGGACCGTCATCGCTTGTGTGGGAGACGAACGGGGAAAATCGCGGCTGCAAGAGCTCGATTCGCTGGAAGGCGTCGAAAATGTCGTGCCGATCTTGAAACCGTTCAAGCTGGCGAGCAAGGAGTGGAAGCAGGCGAAGACGTTTGTCAAACTCGAATATCCGCCATCCCTCGGACGTGAGTCGCTCATCATCGGCAACAATCATTTCATGGTTATGGCTGGTCCGTGCTCGGTCGAGAGTCGGGAGCAGATTCTCCTGAGCGCCGAGCAAGTGAAGAAGTCGGGTGCGACGGTCTTGCGAGGGGGCGCGTTCAAGCCGCGGACGTCGCCGTACAGTTTTCAGGGACTTGAAGAAGAGGGCCTGAGACTTCTTGCGGAAGCCCGGGAGAAGACCGGTCTCTTTGTGATCACTGAAGTTATCACGCCGACCGATGTTCCACTTGTTGCGGAGTACGCGGACATCCTCCAGATCGGGGCTCGCAACATGCAGAACTTTGCCCTCCTGAAAGAAGTGGGGAAGTCGAAGAAACCGGTTCTGCTGAAGCGAGGAATGTCGAGCACGCTGAAGGAGCTGTTGATGTCGGCGGAATACGTCATGTCACAAGGCAACTACCAGGTGATCCTCTGTGAGCGAGGCATTCGGACTTTTGAAGACTACACCCGCAACACGTGCGATCTCTCCGCTGTGCCCGCCCTCAAGGAAATGAGTCATCTTCCCGTCATCGTAGATCCAAGCCATGGCACCGGTGTCCGGAGCCTTGTAACGCCGATCGCCAAAGCTGCCGTTGCAGTTGGTGCCGACGGTCTGATCATCGAGGTCCATCCAAATCCGGAAGAAGCCTTTTCAGATGGTGCGCAATCCCTGCTGCCGGATCAGTTTGAAGAGTTGATGGGATGGGTGAAGAAGCTCGTCCAGCTCGAAGGAAAACATCTTCAATAGAAAGGAGTGTCAACAAATGCACGACCGAGTCCATGTATTTGACACAACGTTGCGCGATGGAGAGCAATCGCCCGGATGCAGTATGAACCTGGAGGAGAAGGTCCGTATGGCGCGCCAACTGGAGCAGTTGCGGGTTGACGTGCTCGAGGCGGGATTCCCGATCGCTTCGGCAGGCGATTTCGAAGCCGTCCGGATTATTGCCAAGACTATTGAACACTGCACAGTAGCGGCGCTTGCGCGGGCGGTGAAAGCGGACATCGACAGGGCGTGGGATGCAATCCAGTACGCCAAGAAGCCGCGGATCCATACCTTTATCGCGACCTCCGATATTCATCTTACCCATAAGCTCAAGAAGACGAAGGTGCAGGTGCTCAACGACGTCGCGTGGGCCGTGAAGTATGCAACATCCTTTTGCGAAGACGTTGAGTTCTCGTGCGAGGACGCATCCCGGAGCGACATCGAATTCCTTTGTGAAGTGATCAGTGCGGCAATTGAAGCAGGAGCAAAAATCATTAACCTTCCTGATACCGTCGGGTACGCGGTCCCGGAGGAGTACGGCAAGATGTTCCAGACGGTCAAAACACGAGTGGCCGGTATCGAGAGCGTTCTTCTCAGCGCCCACTGCCACAACGATCTGGGCCTCGCCGTGGCGAATTCTCTTGCCGCAGTGCACGGCGGAGCTCGCCAGGTGGAGTGCACCGTGAACGGTATCGGAGAACGGGCAGGGAACGCGTCGCTGGAGGAATTGGTCATGGCGATCAAAACCCGCGGAGAAAAGCTTGGCGTCTTTACGAATGTCAACACCGAGGAGATTTACAAATCGAGCAAGTTGTTGAGCAGCCTCACGGGAATGCTCGTGCAGCGAAACAAGTCGATCGTCGGTGCGAACGCGTTTGCCCACGAGGCCGGCATTCATCAGGACGGATTGTTGAAAAGCCCGATCACGTACGAGATCATGACGCCACAATCAGTCGGCATTCGGCACAGCACGCTGGTGCTGGGGAAACACTCGGGCCGCCACGCGCTGAAACAACGCTACGTGGAGCTGGGATACGATCTTCCCCCTCAGGAGCTTGAGCGCGCGTATCAAGTATTCTGTTCCATCGCGGATCAGAAGAAGGAGATCTTTGATGAGGATTTGATCGCCATCGTCGAGGATCGGGTGGGGGATGTGGATGATTTCTATCAGCTTGAGAGCATTCAAGTGAGCAGCGGCACCAATGTCAAGCCGACCGCCACCATCGAGCTGCGCTTGGGTGACCAACGCCTTGTAGATTCGGCTACGGGAGATGGTCCGGTTGATGCCGCCTACAAAGCCATCGAGCGCATCACGGGAGTCGTCGGGAAATTGACGGAATACTCGATCAAATCCGTCAGCCTGGGGCGGGATGCGATCGGTGAGGTGTTTGTTCGAGCCGAATTCGACGGTGTGTTGTTTAATGGTCGTGCCGTCAGCACCGACGTCATCACGGGAAGTGCCAAGGCCTACCTCGAGGCACTCAACCGATCATTGGTTGCGAAGAAACGTAAGAGCGAGCAGCCACGCGAAGAAATCAAAGAAGCGTCCGTCGCCATCTGACCAATCCCTTTCCCTGACTACAGACATCTGTAAAGGAAGTCACGAAGAAGACAAGAAGATCATGAACCACTCGCGAACTCTTTTCGAAAAAGTGTGGGATGCCCACGTCGTTGCCCAGGAACTCGATTCGCCGTCAGTGCTCTACGTCGATCTCCATCTTCTTCACGAAGTGACGTCACCTCAGGCTTTCGCAGGCTTGCGCGATCGCGGGTTAAAGGTCCGTCGGCCGGACAAAACTGTTGCCACTCTCGACCATAGCATTCCAACCGTCGACCCGTCTCTTCGTATCGAAGATGATCTCGCTGCGAAACAGATACAAACGCTCGAGGAGAATACTCGCGCATTCGGCGTGCGGCTCTATGGGATGGATCATCCACATCGGGGGATCGTTCATGTTATCGGTCCGGAGCTGGGCTTGACGAAACCCGGGATGACAATTGTCTGCGGCGNNCACGGGGCATTCGGCGCTCTGGCGTTCGGCATCGGCACGAGCGAAGTGGAGCACGTTCTTGCGACGCAGTGCCTGTTGCAGCGAAAGCCCAAGACCTGCGAGGTACGGATCGAAGGATCACTCTCCGTTGGTGTCACGGCTAAAGACATTATTCTTGCCCTCCTCGCGGAAATCGGTGTAGGGGGAGGGACCGGGCACGTCTTCGAATACACGGGGAGCTGTATCAGCTCTCTCACCATGGATCAGCGGATGACGATCTGCAACATGTCCATCGAAGGTGGCGCACGAGCGGGTATGATCGCTCCGGATGAGACGACGTTCGAGTTCCTCGCGGGTCGCGAGTTCGCCCCAACAGGAAATGCATGGGAGAATAGCCTCAAACGTTGGCGCCAATTGCGCACGGATGATGGCGCGCTCTACGACAAACGGATCAACCTCAATGCTGCCGATCTCGCACCGATGATTACCTACGGTACGAATCCGGGCATGGGAATGAGAATCACCGATCGGGTTCCCGATCCGGAAAAATTCTCCAATGCCTCACAAAAACTGGCTCTCGAAAAGGCGCTGAAGTACATGGGGCTCCAGGCGGGAGGGCCATTGCTCGGGAAACCCATTGACGTCGTCTTCATCGGAAGCTGCACAAACTCAAGGATCTCTGATCTCCGCCAGGCGGCGCAGATCATGAGAGGTCGCAAGGTTGCGCACCACGTCCGGACGCTGGTGGTTCCAGGGTCGCAGGATGTCAAGCGGCAAGCGGAGGCAGAGGGACTTCATCGCATCTTTAAGGACGCCGGTGCGGAATGGCGCGAAGCAGGTTGTTCGATGTGCATCGCGATGAACGGGGATCAACTCGAGCCGGGTCAGTACGCCGTCTCCACAAGCAACCGCAATTTTGAAGGACGCCAGGGAAAAGGGGGCCGGACGTTTCTCGCCTCGCCACTCACGGCTGCAGCCGCAGCGATCACCGGATCAATCACCGACGTGCGAACGCTGATATCTGACTAGGAATCTCTATGCCGAACTTTGTGACCTTCACTTCACGCGTCGTACCGTTGCATGTAAACGATATCGACACCGACCAGATCATCCCCGCCCGTTTTCTGAAAGCGACNNGGAGAAAACTTTGGATGCGGCTCCTCACGAGAGCACGCGCCGTGGGCGTTGCGCGGGTTCGGCTTTCGAGCGGTGATCAGCCCTTCGTTTGCAGACATCTTCCGGAGCAACGCGCTCAAGAATGGGCTTCTTCCCGTGGAGGTCGATACAGAATCGCACCACCGGCTGACTTCCCTCCTGGAGCGATCTCCCGGATTGGAGGTGACGATAGATCTTGAGAAGCAATGCGTCACGTTACCGGATGGAACGGTGATCTCGTTCCCTCTTGACGACTTCTCGAAGTACTGTTTACTGAACGGCGTTGATGAGCTGGGGTACTTGCTGAGGTTTGGTGAGAGAATCAGTGAATACGAACGCATGCACGATAGGATAGGAGACAAGGCATGAAAGAGGATCGGCAACAGAGTGTGAAAGAGAGGCGAAAACACCACCGTCTCATCGATCGGTCGATTGCGGTGCTCGGAGCAGGGAACATGGGAACGGCCTTGATGAAAGGAATCATCAACGCGGAATTGACCCCAAGAATGAAGATAACGGCCTGCGGTGTCCATCTTGATAAATTGCAAATACTCTCGAAGCAGTGGGGGGTGAAGCATACACTCAATCTTCTGGAAGCGGTTGAGGCTTCCGAGGTCATTCTGCTGTGCGTGAAACCGCAAACGCTCCCGAAGGTGCTGGCCGAGATCAAACGCGCTGTACGGAACGATCATCTCCTGATCTCGATTGCCGCGGGCATGAAGATTTCCTATCTCCAGACCGTCGTCGACAAGAAGCTTGCAATTGTTCGATCGATGCCTAATATTGCATCAACCGTCGACGAAGGCGCGACCGCCGTTTCGTTCGGAGAGTTCGTTTCGGAGGAACAACAACGGATCGCAATCTCGATTTTCGAGGCGGTGGGAGAAGTTGTGGTCGTCGCGGAGGAGCAGCTCGACGCCGTTACGGGTCTCAGCGGCAGTGGCCCGGCCTACATCTACATGGTGATTGAAGCGTTGATCGATGGCGGCGTAAAGATGGGACTCTCCCGTGAGATCTCCACAAAGCTGGCGATACAGACGGTCCTTGGCTCCGCCAAGCTGGTGAAGAGCTCGGGTCTGCATCCGGCGATTCTTCGCGATCAAGTGACGACACCCGGAGGAACAGCCATCAATGCCATCCACGAGCTGGAGTCGCATGGTCTCCGGTCGATGCTCATCAACGCGGTCGCCACTGCGACGAGACGTTCAGAGGAACTGAGCAAGGTCATCAGCAAGTCGTAGCTCGTCGCGGGAAGGGGGGATCCCTCTTGAAGCCGCATCAACAATCGGTCTACGATTTTCGAAAGGGAATTTGATGTTTAAGATTGCAGTTCTTCCCGGCGATGGAATCGGTCCGGAGGTCGTAAGGGAGGGAATGAGGGTGCTCGAGCGGATTGGAGAGAAGTTCAACCATCAATTCTCGGTACGGGATGCGTTGGTTGGTGGTGCGGCCTTGGACGAAGTTGGAATACCGCTTCCCGAAGCAACGCTGACGTTATGCAAAGGCTTCGACGCGGTTCTCTTGGGAGCTGTGGGTGGCCCCAAGTGGGATAATAATCCCCCCGAGCTCAAACCTGAACAGGCGCTCCTTGGACTCCGAAAAGAGTTAGGGCTTTACGCGAATCTTCGCCCCGCGAAAATCTATCCTGCCCTCATCAACTCGTCGACTCTGAAGCAAGAAATCCTCGCGGATGTCGACCTCCTCGTCATCCGGGAATTGACGGGCGGCCTCTATTTTGGAAAGCCTAGAGGTTTCCAACGAATCGATGGCGTAGAGTGTGCGGTCAATACGCTCGTCTATTCGGTCCCCGAAATCGAACGGATTGCGGTAGTCGCCTTCGAAGCGGCAAGGAAGAGACGAAAGAAAGTCTGTTCGGTTGACAAGGCAAACATCCTCGAAACTTCGCAGTTATGGAGAAGGGTCGTAACCGACGTAGCGGAGCGCTATCCGGACGTTGAGCTGAGCCATCTGTACGTGGACAATTGTTCGATGCAACTGATCCGAAATCCGCGACAATTCGACGTCATCGTCACTGAGAACATGTTTGGAGATATTCTAAGCGACGAGGCCGCGATGCTGACAGGTTCCATCGGCATGNNGGTGCACGGCTCGGCGCCGGACATTGCCGGCCATGGTCTGGCGAATCCTCTCGCCACAATTGCTTCCGTCGCCATGATGCTGCGCCATTCCTTTGCTTTGGATCGTGAAGCTCAAGCCATCGAGCAGGCGATCGATCGAGTGCTTGCCGACGGTCGTCGTACTTCAGACATCTCTCCACGAGGAGGGGGTGTCATAGGCACGACCGCAATGGGAGTAGCCGTAGCTGAGGCGATCTAAGATTCTCCCCAACCCCACATCATACTCGTCCATCTTCCTCGTTTGCGTTTCTTCCAGCTTGACATCGTCTCTGTTCTCCCAACAATCCCGAAAAAATAATTGACTTTCAGGCATCGGTGCGTTATATTTGACAGCTTTTAATCAACAACTTCAGCGCGACAGCGCTCATTGGAGGTCTAAAGAGTGGAAACTGCACCAAAGACAAAGTTTTTCAAATCGGAAGACGCAAACCAGAAATGGTTCATTGTTGATGTGAGCGGCAAGACGCTCGGACGCGTCGCGTCAAAGATTGCTCATATCATACGAGGAAAGCACAAGACCACGTTCACACCGAATAATGATCTGGGTGACTTTGTGGTGGTCATCAATGCCGAGAAGGTCGTTGTTACCGGCAAACGAGAAGAGCTGAAAGAGTATTACCACAACACCTTGTATCCCGGCGGAGCGCGGTTTGAGTCATTCAAAGACGTAATCCAGAGGAAGCCCGAAGAGGTGGTTGAACATGCGGTCAAAGGAATGCTGCCGCACAATCGGCTCGGACGAAGAATGTTCAAGAAGCTAAAGGTCTACGTCGGCTCGTCCCATCCACATTCGGCACAGCAGCCGGAAGTGCTCACCGTCTAGTGAACTAATCCTGAAGGAATTCAATGCAAGTACCAATTACCGTCGGACGTCGGAAGACTGCAATCGCACGTGTGAAGCTCGTCGAGGGGTCCGGCAAGATCACCATCAACAATAAAGAACTGGATGCGTACTTCCCCATCGGAGTTCTGAAAGAGGAAGTGCTGAAACCGTTTGAGATTACTTCCACATTGGGCAGGTACGATGTGAGGGTGCGGGTCCAGGGTGGCGGGCCAACGGGTCAAGCCGGAGCGATCAAGCTCGGCATTGCGCGTTCGTTGGTGATCTTGGACGAAGATCTGCGGCAGAATCTTCGCAATGCAGGATTGCTGACTCGAGATCCCCGCATGGTGGAACGCAAGAAGTACGGCCAGAAGAAGGCGCGCAA
>DMMN01000168.1:0-7694 GCA_003453835.1 Bacteroidota bacterium
GCGGAGAGATGCGGCGGCAGGAACTTGAGCGCAACGAAGCGCTCTAGTGTTGTATCCTGGGCTTTGTAGACTACCCCCATTCCACCCTCACCTAACTTCTCGATGATCTCGTAATGGCCAATCCTTGATCCAATCATAGGTGCTTCTCCTTCGGCTTGCCGAACGGCGGCGGGNNTTGTTTCATTTCCCTTTCATCAATTCAACGTATCCAGGGTCATCTCGAATGTTGTCAAAATCAGGATCTCGCTTGATCCACTCGAAATTGCCATAGCCGTTCGCAACCGCGCTTCTGATCAACTCCACAGCCTTCCTGGTTTCTTTCAAACGAGAATAGAGACACGCTCCGTAGTACATCATGATCGGATCACTCAGGCTTAGTTCAAGCGCTTTTTCCCCCTCACGTTTTGCCTCTTCGTGCCGGCCGCCGTACGTCAGGTTGACGGCATACGCCATCCGACGGTAGGCGTCATCCGGATGTCGTGCAAGATAGCCGGGATAGACGGCCAGCGCTTTCTGCAGAGCGTTGCCGAATTTCTCCTTCTCACCGAGTCTCTCATAGACCATGAACACATCATCGTACGCTTGAAGGAATTCAGGATTCGATGCGATGGCTTTCTCGAGGGCGCTCGCCGCGTCTTGATCCCGGTCAGTGGAATGATAGATCCTCGAAAGGATCCAATACGCATTGAAGTTGTTGGGATCAAGGACAATCGCCTTTTGACAGGCTTCGAGAGATTCATCGAGCGACTTCTTTCCAAAGTACGCGAGTGCGAGGGAGGCATACGCCTCAGATAAGGTCGCATCGTACATGATTGCTTTGAGGCTTGCTTCAAGAGCGCGGTCAAGCCACGTGTCCTTCCGATCAAAGTCGCGATACAGAATGCCGTACGACTCTCCCAGCCCGGCGTAGGCGGCGGCATAACGAGGATCCAGCTCGATTGCTTTTTGAAAGAACTGGATTGCCATGTTGATGCTCGTTTTCGTCCGACGGTTCAGGAAGTCTCTTGCCCGGAGGTTGCAGTCAAACGCTTCGGCGTTGACGGTTGTGCGCTTCGTGAGAACGGTCTTCTCCGTCGGTGTCAGCTTCACCATAAGGGCTTCGACGATCTGCTTTGAAACCTGTTCCTGGATATCGAAGACGTCTGCCAGCGTTCCCTTATAGGATTCCGCCCAGAGCTGCCGGCCGCTCTCGACGTCGATCAACTGCACGGCGATGCGCAGGTTGTCCTGAAACTTGCGCACACTTCCCTCCAGGATGTATCGTGTCCCCAGCTCTCTTCCAATCGTCTTAATGTCCTTGTTCGTTCCTTTGAATTGCATCGTGCTTGTTTTCGAGACGACCTCGATGTCTTTCAATTGCGACAAGTGGACGATGAGTTCTTCCGTCAACCCGTCTCCGAAGTAGTCGTTATCTTTGTCGCCGCCGATGTTTGTGAAGGGAAGAACAGCGATCGCTTTCTTCTTGACCGCCGCAGCAGCGGTACCGATTTCCTCGCGAACCCTCTTCAGTGCATCGAGAAACTCGCGGGCATTCTGAAAACGGTGGTTGCGATCTTTGGCCAGCGTTTTCCGGACAAAGCTGTCGACGGGGTGCGGAATGCGCCGGTCCAGATCGCTGGGCATCGGGGGATCCTGATTGACGATGAGATACATCAGCCCGGCACTATGTTCCGATTTGAAGGGGAGGTCGGCGGTCAGAAGCTCGAAGAAGAGGATCCCCAGCGACCAGAGATCGGATCGCGCATCGGCGGCCAATCCTTGTGCCTGCTCAGGCGACATATAAGCAAGCGTGCCGACCGACGAACCGACTTTTGTGAGCGAGCCCGCGTTCTTCAGCTTTGCCAGACCAAAGTCCATGATCTTCACCTGTCCGTCCGCCATCAACATCACGTTTTCCGCCTTGATATCTCTGTGAATGATCTCCTTCTCATGGGCAACGCTCAAACCCAGTGCAATCTTCTCTACCCATTCAATCGCCTGGGGCACGGGGACACCCGTGCCGGATTTCAAGTTCGCCAGGCAGCTTTTCAGCGTCTGTCCTTCGATGAATTCCATAACAAGAAACATGGAATCATTTCTCTCGTCGATCTCATACACCGAGAGAATGTTGGGATGAGAGAGGGCGGCCGTCGCTTTCGCTTCCTGGAGGAAGCGAGCTTTGTTCTCCGGCGAAGTTGAGAGATGAGAGGGAAGAACCTTGATCGCAACGAGGCGGTCAAGGTTTGTGTCTTGGGCTTTGTAGACAACGCCCATACCACCTTCCCCTAACTTCTCGAGAATCTTGTAGTGCGATATGGTTTGACCGATCATGGTTCACACCTCCGCCAATCCGCCATGAAACGGCGGACGCAGACAGCACGAAAAACGGGGGGATCCTGAAAACGGCCACTACTCACAGAAATTGTTCGTGGGCTGTCTTTGGATATGCATGCCTCATCCAACTTATCGAGTGTGCAACGATGCAAATTCGTTTGTCCAATCATCCTCTTCTCCTTCTGTTCGGGGAACTCGTGAATTCAAAAGCTCGCGTCGATTCAAGACACTCAGTTCCGCCTAGACCGTCTCAAGATATCGATGGATCGTATGGATCGCTGCCGAGCCTTCACCGACCGCGGCCGCCACGCGTCTGTTGGCACCGGCACGGACATCACCGGCGGCAAAAATACCGGGGATGTTCGTTTCAAACAAAAACGGATCTCGATCAAGAGTCCATCCACGAACCCCGCGGGCGGAACGCGGGAGATCCGGTCCGGTGAGAATAAATCCCTTGTCATCACGATCAACAAGGCCGGCAACCATTTCCGATCGCGGTGCCGCACCGATGAAGATGAACATTGCTGAGAACTTCAACAGACGTTCTTCCCCCGTATCGACATTCCGAATGGAGGCACACTCGAGTCTGTCTGTTCCTTTGACGGAAGCTACCTCAACACGATTGATGACTTCAATATTCGCCGTTGCGTTGATGCGATCCACCAGGTATTGCGACATCGAGGGGCCCAGTCCGGGTGCTCGAACAAGCATGGTGACGCGCTTTGCAGTGCGGGCGAAGAACAACGCCCCCTGTGCCGCGGAGTTTGCGCCGCCAACGATGCAAATGTCCTGATCGCGATATGTTACCGCTTCGGTCATGGCAGCGCCATAGTAGACGCCGATGCCCAGAAGCGGTTCGATGCCCGGCACGTCGAGTTTGCGCACCGACATACCGGCTGCAATCAAAACCGCATAGGAAGAGATTTCACTTCCGTCGGCAAGGAGCACGATGCGATATGGGTCTTCACGTCGTATTCCGACAACCTCCTGAGCGGTGAGCATCTCCGCTCCGAATCGCCTTGCTTGAGCTGTTGCCCGCCGGGCAAGGTCGGCACCCGTAATACCGGATGGAAATCCAAGATAGTTCTCGATCCGTGAACTTGTTCCGGCTTGTCCGCCGGGTGCGTTTTGTTCGATCAACAGCGTACGCACTCCTTCCGACGCGCCGTAGACCGCATTCGCAAGTCCTGCAGGTCCGCCTCCCACGATCACCAGATCATAGAACGGAAGGTTCGCTTTTGTCTTCAATCCAACTTTTTCTGCAAGTTCTTGAATTGTCGGCGAGATGAGAGAACTTCCATCGGGAAACAGAATCACCGGCAATCTACGAAGATCATCCGAGAGGGAAGAAATCAGTTCACGCATCGGTGTGTCATGGTCGATGTCGATCCATTGATAGGGAACCTGGTTGCGTGACATGAATTCCTTGACGGCAAACGATTCCGGAGACCAGCGTGCTCCAACCACGCGAACACCTTCATACGGAAATCGAACGCTCGATGTCCACCGGGAGAGGAGATCATCCAGAACGGGATAGAGCCGCTCCTCGGGCGGATCCCAGGGCTTCATCAGGTAATGATCGAGTCCGATTTCATTGATACTTTCGATTGCCGCTTCCGTGTCTGCATACGCCGTCAACAACACTTTGCAGGAATCAGGGTACAGTTTCTGAGAGTCTCTCAGCAGTTCCGTTCCCGTCATTCCCGGCATGCGTTGATCAACGATGAAGAGCGCGATGGGAGTGCTTCGCTGTTTCAGTTGCTGAACGGCATCGAACGCTTCCTTAGGGGAATTGGCCTTGATAATGCGATAGTCGCTTCGGTACTGACGGCGAAGGTCCCTGTCAATTGCGCCGAGGACTTCGGGATCGTCATCAACACACATAATTACGGGTTTGGCCATAGAGGCACCTTTCCTTCCTCTTGACAACCTGATGCGAGCAGGATACTGAAAGACCCTTCTTATTTGCCACAAAGGCACCACGTCACAAACAGTCTGGGGAGAAAGCTTTGTGGCAGATCTTTTCTTTTTCCAGCGCCCGGCTAGACTGATCCTGAGGTCTGACGTTGTTCGACGGGTAATCGAACCGTAAAACGTGTGAGCCCGGGACGGGATTCTATGCCAAGTGCTCCTTTGTGCTTTTCCGTGATAATACCGTAGCTCGTGGAAAGTCCGAGCCCGGTTCCCTTTCCAAGATCCTTTGTGGTAAAGAACGGATCAAAGATTCTTGACTGAATATCCTCCGGGATGCCGGGTCCATTGTCTTCTACTTCAACAATCACCCAAGTATCTTCCCGGCGCGTGCGAATCGTTATCTCACCTTTCCCGCCTAACGCATCAGCCGCATTATCCAGGAGATTGGTCCAGACTTGATTGAGTTCACTTCCGTAAGCGACGACCGGCGGCACGTCCGAGCTATACTCTCGCCGTACGTTGATCCCCGTTTTCAACTTATTCCGCAAGATCACGAGCGTGTTGTCAAGACCTTCGTGGATGTTAATCGCCTGTATAGGTGCTTGTCCGAGGTAGGAGTAGTTTTTCAGCGCGCTCACGATTTCGGATATGCGCGTTGAGCCCTGGCTGATTTCGTGTAAGAGCGAGTAGACAAGAAAACTACTTGACAACCATATCAGCGCCGCTTGAAACGAATCTCCCTGGAATGCCTCCTTGAGACTTCTCAGTTGACGCGGATCGAGTCCTAAACCGACAAGAGAGGGAGACAGATCCCACGGATTCGGAATGTCTTCCTCCTCAAGAAACTCTTCCACCGCCGATTCACGATCAGAACGGGTGAGGGGGTCAAGACCATCCACCTGGGTCGCCCGTTCTTGAGCAAGCTGTTCCAGAGACAGAAGAATCTTCATACCTTCCGTTGAGAACGGTAGTGCATGAAGGTGAAGACGGGCATCGGTCAAACGGGCGAATGCTCTTCGCAATTGANNCCGTGAGCGACTCCGGCTGCCAGAGTGCCCAACGTCGCCATTTTCTCTGATTGATGAAGCGCTCGTTCCGTCCGCTTTTGATGCGTAATGTCGGAACCGAAAACAAAGACGAGCTTGCCCTGCTGGTCTCTCCGATGCGCGAACACATAGTCACATTCTCCAATATGTGCCTCGAGCGGAATCGGACTGATGGCGGCGAGAATGCGGCTCCACATTTCGCTGTCCAGACCGGGAAAAATATCTCGCCAACAGCTACCGACCAGAGTATCTCCAAAAATCCTCCGCGCAGATGAATTTGCCAGGAGAACGTATCCCTCGAGATCCACGCGAAGAACGGGTCCCGGATTCATGTCGGGAAATCGCGCAACCTCTTTCAACGCAGCCGCTTGTTCGGCAAGTTGCTGTTGAGCTTGGCGATACCCGGTGATATCGGCGCCGAAGACGTAGATGAAATCACTCTCCTCGGGACGGACGAACGTGAACATCATGGTGGATGCACCGATTTCGGCTTCATGGTTTTCAGGATGAACGGACTGTACGATATGCTTCCACCTGTGCCGATCGAAGGATGGACACAAACTCATCCAATTCAAGCCAACCAGGTGATCTTGTTCGAACAGCCTGCATGCTGCTTTGTTCGCCAACACCACCATCCCCAATTTATCCAAGCGGCAAACAGGTCCAGGGTTGATCTCCGGGAACTTCGCAAGATCCGCCAGGTTGCTGACCAATGTATTTCTCTCACTCTCTTTCACCTTTGAATCATCCATTGTGAACATATCGTGCCGGAGCTTGGCTCGTCTAATGCCACCAGGATCTTGTCGCTTGCAATCGACTCGCCGATCATTTGTTCGCCAATCCTTTCAGTCTTGCAAGCCGGGACTTTGCTTCAACCAACTCCGGCAGATCACGGTCGGCTTCCTTCCAGACCTTCAGGAATTCTCCGTACGTGTCCACGGCTTTCGAGATTTGATTGTTCTGCTCGTACAGTTGTGCCAACGTGAAGAGCGAGAGTGGGTAGTAGAAGATCAACTGATAATCTTCCAAGCCATAAAATGTGAGACGGGTTTTAACGACAGATTCGAGCACGCTGATCGCAGCACTGAGGTCGTCATCCTGAAGATAGGCTGTGCTCAACGGGTAACAATAGAGGGAGCTTTGCAGGCCGAACTCACCGCACGATTTCCTCAACAATGCGATAGCCTGTTGGTACTGTTTCTGCGCAAGCGCAATCTCCCCTGAGACATGATTGAAGTAGCGATGGTCCAGTCCGGCTCGAGAGGTAAGGATGCTGTCCACTATTTCTTGAGCAAGAGCGATTTTTCCCATCCGGGCGTAGGTTGCTCCAAGATCACGATAGACCCTGAGCGTCTTCGGGCTGAACTTCAAAGATTGCTGAAAGTGCCTGACCGCTGCATCGTAGTGATGCAGGCGGTCCTCCAGCAGACCCAAACACAATTCCAGAAAATACCCGCTCTGCTTCTGTGTGGGAGAATCCTGCTCATTCAGCACGAGTGCTTCGAGGTACTCCTGCCGGGCTTCTTTGAATCGTCCCTGGAACACTTTTGCACCAGCGCGATGTGTATACAACCGAAGAATCTCTTCCCGGGTTCTGGCAAACCGCAACACCGAATCGTACTCTGCAAAGCCTGTACGTTCATTCCCGAGAATAATGTGAGAATCTGCAATGATGAGGCGGGCCTCGAGATCGGCAGGATTGCGGTGAAGACGCCTCACTCCCTCTGCAAGAGTCTTCTCGAATTCTCCCGTCGTGAAGTAGATTTGCAGAAGCATATCTCCTGCGCGCTGGAACGACGGGTCGATCTGTAACGATTTTTCGATGTACTCCTCTGCTTTCGAATTCTGATGGATATACCAGTAGTACACACCGAGTTCATAGAACAACTCCTTGTCCTTTGGAAAGGAAGATTCGATTCCGCTGAGAATGGAGAGCGCCGCCCCGGCACCGTCTTCAAGCAATGCGTCGAGCGCGCGAACGGAATATTGCCATCTCGCCGGAATGCGATCGAGGAGCGCAAGTGCCTTCTTCAGTGGCCGTCGTGCGCGCTCAACTTGTTCCACTCCGCCTTGCCATGGCACCACCGAAGCCATGCGGTAGTAGGCCAGCCCAAACGAAGAGTCGATCGAAACGGCCTGTTCAAACTGGCCTCTCGCGTCTGCGAGCATCCCCTTACCCAGTAACTGTTCGCCCTGGAAATAGTGCTGGTATGCCTGAAGGTTGGTTGTCGTCAGTTCGGCCACCTTCTGACTGTTTGCTTTGATATGCTCCGACGGTTCCTTCAATTCGCTTCTCATCTGCTCGGCGATCTTGTCGATCAACGAAGGAATCGTTTCCTTCCCCCTTCCGTCGGCCTTGGCGGCAAACAGATGCTTATCGTTCCCGAGGTCGATCACTTTGAGGTCCACCGTATAGAGCTC
>DMMN01000168.1:7736-7879 GCA_003453835.1 Bacteroidota bacterium
TCTCCGGTTTCGTTTGTGAAATCGATGACCGCGACAGGAAGGCGTTCGTCTCGGTCCGTTGCGGGATTCCAGAGAAGCATGGTAGCTGCAGCAAGAAGGAATAGTCCAATTCCTCCTGTCATTATTCGTTTGAGGCTTCTACG
>DMMN01000098.1 GCA_003453835.1 Bacteroidota bacterium
CCGGAGTCTGACGACCTCTCCCCTACACGCAAGGCCTTCACACAGAGGGGAATGTAGATTCTAGGTTCTCTGTCGCCAGTGTAGTCATTTCTCCAAGTTTCTCCGTTTCACAGTTTCTTCGCTTCTCCGATTCTCCCGTTCTCCGATTCTCCGTTTCTCCGTTTCACCGCTTCTCCCTTTCCCCGTTTCTCCCTTTCCCCGNNTTTCCCCGTTTCCCCGTTTCTCCCCTTCCACCTACAACCTACTACCTGTTCCCCCCGCCTTCGGCAATCGCACAAGCGAAAACCAGAACTCTTCAATCGCTCTGATGGCGCCGAGGAACTCGTCAAGATCGACCGGCTTGACGATGTAGCAATTCGCATGTCGTTGGTAGCTTTCGGCGATGTCCTTTTCGCTTTCGGACGTCGTCAGGATGATGACCGGGATTGAGCGCAGCGCATCGTCCTGTTTGATTTCATTCAGCACATCGAGGCCGCCCTTCTTGGGGAGGTTCAGATCGAGCAGCACGAGGTCGGGTCGAGGTGCTTCGACGTATTCTCTTTCCTGGCGGAGATATGTGATCGCCTCGATCCCGTCCCTGGCGACGCGGATGTTGCCGGCGATCATCCCCTCTTTGAAAAGTTCTTCTGTGAGCCGTACATCCGNNCCGCTGCGTTGTCTTCAACCAACAGGATCTCGACGGGTTTGGCTGCTGCATAAGGATTCATCATGAGATTGCGCTCCGATGCGGCAGAGTGAAGGAGAACGTCGAGCCATGGCCTTCTTCGGACTCGACCCATATTCGTCCGCCATGGCGCTCGACGATCTTTTTACAGAGCGCCAGCCCGATCCCACTCCCCGGTATTTCTTCCCGCGTATGCAAGCGCTGGAAGACGAGAAAGATCCGATCAAAGAACTTCGGATCGATGCCGATGCCGTTATCTTGAACCGAGAAGACGGTTGCGTCGCCCTCCTGTCGCGCAGAGACGTGGATGACGGGGACCTTTGTGTCGTGAAACTTGATCGCGTTGCCGATAAGATTTTGAAGGGCCTGCCGAAGTTGTTCCGCATCGCCGACGACTTCCGGAAGCGGGTCATTCGTCAGTGTGGCCCCGGCCTCCTCGATGGAAAACCTCAGATCGTCCGCCACCGCGCGAAGAACTTCATTCATGTTGACGGCTGCGGAGGGTACGGCTTTCGTCGTAACACGGGAGAGTCGCAGCACATCTTGCAGGAGCCGCTTCATCCGATCGCTTCCTTCCACGATGAATCGGATAAACTCGTCGGCATCGTTATCGAGTTTGCCGGCGTAGCGTTTCGCCAGAAGCTGAGCGTAGCCGGAGATCGTGCGAACGGGTTCTTGCAGGTCATGAGATGCGACGTAGGCGAACTGATCGAGCTCCTGGTTTGAACGCTCCAGCTTCTCGGCATACAGGCGGATAGCCTCCTCCCGGCTCTTCTTTGCCGTGACGTCTTCAACAATGAATGCGTACCTGGAGACTGCGTCGGGTTGCGCGGGAATGGAGGAGACCGTTGCGGAGAGCCACTTGTTGCTCCGCTCCCAGCAGTGTTCGTACTCGAACCGCACGGGCTCCCGGGTTTCTTCCGCCCGACGGTAGTGCCGCATCCAGAGGTCGATAAATTCCCTGGGAACACCGAGGCTGCCGGCATACCGCTGATCCATCGAGCCGCGAGAGACGCCAAAGAATTCTTCCGAGTAACGATTGTTGGAGATATGGAAGATGTCGTCTCCATGGATTTCCACGGTTCCCATCAACATGCCCGCGCTGTCGAAGAAGCTGCGAAGCGTCGATTCGCTCCTTCTGACTGCCTCCTCTGCGCGCTTCATTCCTGTAATGTCCGTAATGATCATCGAGACTCCCGCAATCTCCCCGCCCTGCCGAATTGGTCCGACCCGGACAAAATACCACAACTGGTCGATACCGAGGATCTCGTAACTCGATACCGCTCCGGTTGACAGAGCGCCTTCGACGTATGTCCTGACGAGCGGAGAATCTTTCTCCGGGACGAATTCATAGATGCTTCTGCCGACGACTTGTTCGACCGTCATCGTCGGGATCGTGTGATTAATGAACTGAATCGTCGCATTCGTATCGGCCACAAGGATCATATCCGGCGCAAAAGTCGCCACGGAGCGCCATTTCTCCTCGCTTTGGATCAGTTGATCTTGCAATTGCACTCGCTCGCTGATGTCCCGCTTGACGGAAACGAAATGGGTAACCTCACCGTCGCTCCTGCGAACCGGGGTGATGCTCTGCTCCTCGACGTAGAGAACTCCATCCTTCCGCCGGTTGATGATTTTCCCCCACCACACGTTACCGGACAGAATGGTCTCCCAGAGTTCTTTGTAGAATGAAGCGTCCTGTTTCCCTGATTTGAGGATGCGGGGATTCTTGCCGATAGCTTCTGCGCGCGCATAGCCGGTCAATGTCTCAAACGCCTTGTTCACCCACACGTAGAGGCCGTCTTTGTCCGTTACTGCAATCGCATCAGCGGCAGCTTCGAGAGCGGCGCTCTGAAGGTGAAGTTGTTCTTCGGCCTGTTTTCGCTCCGTGACATCTTGCACGGTGCCTACCATACGCAGCAGACGCTCCCCTTCGAAATATGCGGAGCCTTCCCCGCGGAAGATACGCTCCGCACCATCGCGCCTGATGATTCGCATGTCAACGGCAGGCGGTCGGATGTTTGCGGCGCAGTCCCCCATCCATCTGAGCATCATATCCTTGTCGGAAGGATGAACATGCCCAATGAACAATTCCTGCGTCATGGGAACTTCGTGAGGTTCATATCCGAAAAGCCGGTACGCTTCATTCGACCACCATCCCTGGTTCTTCTCGAAATCAATCCCCCAACTGCCAATCCGCGTCACCCCTTGTGAGAGATTGAGATTATGCTCGCTCTCTCGAAGTTCTCGCTCCACTCCGGCGCGCTTCGCGTCTGCCTTGTTCAATAATCTTGCGCTCCACCAAATCAGGATCAGGAAGGACACGATCACTGAACCAGTGTAGAGCGTTANNTCCGGCCAGCCGTATCCAACCGAAGACGATCAGGCCTCCAGAACCGATCGGTATCAGTCGTCGGGCCAGTCTGCCGCCGCTTCGAGAGCTCGTCCACTCCGCCATCAATCCGCCGACAGGGTGAACGTAGAGGAGCCCGATGCCCAGGAGAAGAAACGTCACTGCTGTGTGCAGTGCCATTGGCGTGTAGGAGCCTATGGTGTAAAAGAGAGGAACGCCGTACAGATAGCCGATGATCCCAAAGAGTCCGGCGAGCGCGGCAACGAGGGCGGCGAACTGGGCTGAGTACTGAGCCGCACGAGTTTCGCGGTGGAGGCGCAGAAGAGCAAATCCTATGAGGATGAAGTTGAGCGCGGTCGTCGGCGCCATCCTTCCGGCAACAGAGGTACCGACCGCGCCCGGTGCTTCCCGAAAGAGAAGTTGATCTATGTGCAGCTCCACGTCAAATACGTACTGGCTGAGCGTAAGAAGTCCGATAAGCGTAACCGCCGACGCAAGAGCGTAACCTACTTGTCTCCTCCGATTGCGACTGTCTGCTGTGGAGAGAATCCAAAGCGATATCCCTCCCAGAACAAAAGCAACCGCCGTGTTCGCTTTCATTGACACCAGCGTCGGCAGAATGCTCTTCAGGATCGACACATCGAACAGCCAGCCGAAAAGGACTGTGACTCCCATTGCCGCACTGAACAAACCGGCGATGCGAGGTACGTGCTTGAAATTCGAGTCGTAGTTGGTCTGATTCATATATTGATCGAATGTAACTGCTCGGCTATTTGACCANNCAAACGCTATCGCGTTTGTCATTCTTGGGCCTCCGGCTGTGCGCCATCGGTGATTCGTCAGCTTTTGTTTCTTTTTTTCGCCGAGCAGGCAGGCGAGTGTCATCCGTGGTCAAGAGAGCTTAGTCCTTTCGGAATGCTGAGTAGTCGCCATTTCACTTGGCTTTGATTTTGGGATACTCATGCTGTCAATTCCATTGATCGTACCAATTCGACAACTTTTTCAAACTCCACCGACTTGTCGAAGAAGTAGTCTGCTCCTTCGGCTTTGCACTTTTCCTGATACTGTGCGTACGGATAGTTGGTCAGCATGATGACTTTGGTTTCCGGCCGGTGCGCTTTGATCATCTTCAGAACGTCGATGCCACTCCCTCCGGGCATGCGGATATCGAGCACAACGACGTCCGGAGTTGCCCTCCGAAACGTGGTCTGCGCTTCCTCAACGCTGCCTGCTTGACCGACGATGGTAATGTGATCGAGATCCTGGAGCATCACAATCAGTCTCGCCCGCACAACCGGAGAGTCATCAACGATGAGGAGTTTCATAGGTTTGTCTTTGGTGAATTGAAAGTTGGTCATTGTGAGTGATGATGGGTATTCATGCCGAGATCAATTTGCATGAAGAGGGTGAAAAGCGGTATCAGCGGTAGGAGAGAGTTTGTGTCAGACGTTTTGGAACGGGCGTGTAGGAGAAAGGCTTACGGGGTGGGAATGGGTGGAGGGGGGAGGGGGTGAATGGGGGAACCGGGAAGGGGAGAATCGGAGAGAAGGTGAGAAATGAATGAGTGGGAGAATGAATAAATGAATGAACGAATGAACAGATTGGATGAATGATCGGATGAATGAATCGATGAATGAACGAATTGATTGGATGAACGAACGACAGAAGATCCGAATCAAATGGATGAAACAAATGCTGGAAGACAGGCAGAAAGTGGCGTCGGAACTAGAAGCGGTAATTCTGTGTGCTGTTGTACTCCCCCTCAAAGAAAACGGAGTGCGTCTGGGTTTTGGCCTTCAACTCTGCACATTCGCGCCAGCTCCCCACGCACGGTGTGCATGGAGGAGGAGAAGAGGCTCAACACTCAAACTGGCTCTCTCAGAGGGGGGCAATGTACTCTGCAGACCGTTCGATTCAATCCCGATGGGATTGGACCGGGTAGGGTTAGTCCCAAGTTATTCATCTTCGACCCTACGGGTCGGGGTCGCGCAAGACAACTGTTCCTCCTCTGGCACGCAGAGTGCGTGGAGAAGGAGGAAAGACCCGACACTCAAATGGTCTCTATCAGAGGGGAGCGGTATATCTTCGACCCTACGGGTCGGGGTCGCACAATAGACTCTCCGCTTCTGCGTTTCTCCGCTTCCCCGATTCGCCGTTCCTCCACTTCCCCATTTCTCCGCTTCCCCGTCTCACCGTTTCTCGTCTTCCCCCCTTCCCCCTACGCCTTCACTCCACCAATCTATTCTTGACGGCATACTGAATCAGCGCTGTCGTGGTTTTGAAGTTCATCTTTTGGAGAATACGCGATCGGTAGGTGCTTACCGTCTTGACGCTGAGCGAGAGCGCGTCCGCGATTTCCGTGACCGATTTGCCGCGACCGATGAGGCAGAGAACCGCAAACTCGCGTTCCGAAAGATACTCGTGCGGCTGCTTCTGGGCGGGTTTGCTCAGGTCGTCGGCGATCCGCTCGGCCACCGANNGCGAGGTCTTCCGGCGCGCCTTCTTTCGTGAGATATCCTGCCGCACCCGCTTTCAACGCCCGCACGGCAAATTGATCCTCCGGATGCATGCTGAGGAGAAGCACGGGAAGTTTTGGAAATTCGAGCCGCAGGTCCTTCAACACCTCCAAACCGCTCTTGCCGGGCATCGTGATGTCGAGGACGGCGACATCGACTTTCTTCCTGCGCAGAAGCTCCAACGCCTCGTTTCCGCTGGACGCTTCGTGCACGACTTTGATGTCGGATTCTTCTTCGAGGATTTGTCGAAGTCCACGCCGCACCACCGCGTGATCGTCCGCTATCAGAATGGTGATCATGGTCTCTTAGAGGTTGATGAATGATCGTAGCATTCTCGTCCCAAAACTCTCCGATTCACCGTCTCTCCGTTTCCCCGATTCACCGACTCCCCGATTCTCCGTTTCGTTTCTTCTTCCTAATCAGCCACTTCTCCGGATTGTCGATCATGATCACTAACTGAGCAAGTATCCGCTCGTAGCTACTGTCAAGGAGCTCCACTTGGCTATCGTTCATATAACGGCATCGTTGGGCAATCTCCAGCCACACTTTTGTTTCGCACGCTTCGGTCTCGGCATCGCTGAGCCTCCCGATGAAGGCGCCTTTGTATCTGCGCTTCCGCCACGCCTCCGCGNNCACGGAGCGGGACGACCGACGAATCTGATCCACGAGCGAATACTTTTCTTCGCGTGGAAACGTCTTCGTAGTCTCGAAGACGTTCATCGTCGCGTCCATCGCGTTCTTGTAGACCCGAAGGTCCTTGTAACTGTTGATTCGCTCAGCCATTGCTATTCCTCCTTGTTGTTTCGTCGGACATCTTTCTTCATCTCCGATTCTCCCCTTCTCCGTTTCCCCGATTCATCTTTTCTCCACCCCCCCTTCCCCGTTTCCCCGATTCATCTCTTCTCCACTCCAACCGGCACCCTCACCACCACCTGTGTCCCCTTCTTTGGCGATCCGGTGATCTCGACCTCTCCGCCGAACATATGTGCGCGCTCGCGCATGCCGAGAATGCCAAGCGAGCCTGAGCCGGTCATTTCCCCTTCCGCGATCCCCTGGCCGTTGTCTTTGACAATCATCACGAGAGTCCCGTCGATCATCTCAAGCCGGACTTCCACTTTGGTCGCGCCCGAGTGACGCGAGACATTGGTGAGCGACGCCTGCAGAATGCGGAAGACTGCCGTACTCCGACTGCGGTCAAGCTCCAGCTCGGTCTGTGTGGTTTCGAGACGACACTTGCAGCCGGAACGTCGTCGGAAGTCATCGAGTTGCCATTCAATCGCGGCGATCAAACCCAGGTCGTCCAATGCTGCCGGTCGAAGCATCGTCGAGATCGCCCTCACCGACTTGATGGTGCTGTCGATCAGCTCGTTCATCGACTTCGCCTTCTCTTTCACGGGCTTGTTCGCAGGATCGACTTTCGAGGCAATCCATGAGAGATCCATCTTGAGTCCGGTAAGTGCCTGCCCGAGCTCGTCGTGAATTTCGCGCGCCATCGACGTTCGTTCCTCTTCGNNCCGCTTGCGCTCGGTGATGTCGAGAGCAAATCCACCAATCAACGGTTCTTTATCTCCTCTATCAATACGAAATTTATGAGTTTCAACAGTTAGAAAATTGCCGTGTTTATCGGGAACAATTTCTATAACATACCGATATCCTTCGCGCAGTGTTGCTTGATCATCCTCGACCATTTTCTTTGCAACTGCCTCAGGAAAGATATCAGTAACAGACTTGTTAATCCATTCCTTTGCGCCGTACACTTCTTCCATATATTTGTTCACATATAAATTTTGGCTTTGAGAATCCTTTATGAAAGCTGTAACCGGTAGGTGATCCATAAAAGAAGAGAATCGCGCTTCGCTCTCGCGAAGCTCCTCCTCCGCCCGCTTGCGCTCGGTGATGTCCTCCGAAGTGCCTTCATAATAGAGCAGGATTCCTTGTTCGTCGCGCACCGTAGACATGTTTTCGGAGACCCAGACCCGGCTTCCGTCTTTCCGAAAGACCTCCGATTCGAAACCAACGACCTTTCCCTGCTCTTCCATCAACTTTTTATATTCTTCCCGCCGTCCCGGTTCAACATAGAACTGAGTGTTGAGATCGTTGACACTGGACCTCAAGTCTTCAATCGAGTCGTATCCCAATATGCGCGCCGTGGCCGGGTTGGCGGTGATGTATCTTCCTTCGGGCGTCGTCTGTGTGATGGCCTCCACCGCGTTCTCGAAGATGTTGCGGTATTTTTCCTCGGCTTTGCGCAAGGCTTCCTCCGCCCGCTTGCGCTCGGTGATGTCGCGAATGTTACACTGAATCACGCGCGTGCCGCCTACGGTGTACACATTGCTGACAAATTCCACTTCAATCCATTGTCCACTGCTTGATTGTAGCGGCAGGTCTTCATAGCGCATATATTCTTGCCGCTTAAGTTCGTCAAAAGTGTCCTGGTTTGCAGCGATATCTTTGAACGGGCTAATATCCCATAGTTTTTTTCCCAGGAGTTCTTCGGCAGGGTACCCCAGCATTTCAATCAAATACGGGTTTACGTCCGCGATCGCGCCCGTGTCCGCATCGAGAATCAAGATACCATCCTTCGCGGCTTCGAAGAGACGACGATAACGAAGTTCAGACGATTGGAGTAACTCCTCCGCCCGCTTGCGCTCGGTGATGTCCGAAACAACCCCATGCCATACAATACTCCCATCTGTTTCCTTAATTGGCATCGAATTCCCTTCAAGCCATATTTCACCCCGCACAGGATTGTTCACACGCCATTCATAGTGCCATGGTTCCAAGGTTCGTGCAGATGCAGCAATTGTCTCCTGCATCCCTCCAACATCATCAGGATGAATAAGGGAAAAGATTGCGGAGGCATCGACTGCCAAGCGCTCCGCTGAAATATTGTAGAATTCTTCGAAGCGCAAACTGACAAATGGGAAACTCATCGAACCGTCGGTTCGCTGGCGGAAGGAGCAAACCGCTCCCGGAGCCGTCATAATTATTTTCTCAAGCATCTCCTTGGTTTGGCGTAATGCCTGCTCCGCCTGCTTGCTCGCCTGTTCGGCAAGCTTGCGCTCCGTGATGTCGCGGATAATCATGCTGGTTCTCTTTTCACCGTTGCTGTCAACGAACACCGAGCTAGACAGCTCGACGGGAAACTTCGCCCCATCCTTCCGAATCATCGTCAGTTCGCCTTTGGCTTTGCCGGTGCGCTCCCGTTCTTCGAGCAATATGGGCAGGCGCGGATCCTGAATATCTACCAATGCGGATCTCCCAGCCCCACGAATCTCTTTTTTCGTCATTTGGAACATTTCACATGCGGCGGGATTCGCGGAAAGAATGGATCCATCCGGCGCGGTGAGCAGGATGGCGTCCATACTATTCTCTTCGACGAGACGGTAGCGCTCTTCACTTTCCCGCAGGGTTTCTTCCGCTTTCTTCCGCTCGCTGATGTCGCGCACAACGCTGACAACGGCGGTGCGCTGCCCCGCTTCAGCTCGGATTTCCGTGACGGTGATCTCGGAGAAGAAGGCACTGCCATCCTTGCGCCGCATCGGATATTCCGTGTGGAGAATACCGTTCGCGTCCAGCGCGGTAAAGAGCCGACGTCCAAACTCGGTGAACCGTTCGCGATCCAGGTGCAGGAACTCCGTTGACCGTCCGATGACTTCGTCGAGCCGATAGCCGAAAATACGCTCCACGGCAGGATTGGACGAGAGAACGGTGCGCGTGGCAGGGTCAATGACGAACACTGCCTGATCCAGCGCGGCAAATGTCTTTTCCAGCAGTTGCTGAGATTGGCGTAGCGCCTCCTCCGCCTGCTTGCTCGCCTGTTCGGCAAGCTTGCGCTCCGTGATGTCCTGCGCTGTTGTAAGCACGCGTTTCTCTTCTCCGATCTGCACGAAATCCGTGTTCACGAGGAAGTCACGGACATCTCCCGATTTCGTCCGCAGCTTCAGCTCTGCATTACGTACAGCCCCCCGTTCCCGGGCCTCGGCGGCGGTTCGCATTCGAGCATCTAGATCGGGATACATCCCCAGATCGAGAGAAGTCCTACCGATCGCTTCCTGGCGGGAGTAGCCGAACAAGTTCTCGAACTCCCCATTGACCTCCTCAATTGCCCCATCGGGAAGTCGGGAAAGGGAAGCAGCAAACGGAGCCTTTTCAAATATCACAGAGAATTTCTGTTCGCTCTGGCGCAATGTCTCTTCCGCAAGCTTGCGCTCGGTGATGTCGCGGGCGAACGCGGTAAAACCCGAAATGTCACCGTTCTCTTTTGCGATCGGGCTGAACCAGTACGCCCGCCACATCGACCCGGACGCTGACTTCAACTCCAATTCGACGCTGAATCTTTCTCCGCGCAACGCGCGATCATATCGTTGCTTCCGTTGTCGATGGTTTTCCGATGTATCGACTGATTCCTCGATGATCGCATCACCAATTCCGACAGAACGGCCGACCAGGCGAGACGCTTCTTTCACAAACCTGCTGTTGGCGACAATCAACCGGTAGGTTCTGTCTGCAGCGAAGATGTACCCGTCTGTATTCTCGATAAGCGCCTGCAGGTTGCGTTGGTTTTCCATGAGCGTTTCTTCTGCCCGTTTCCGCTCTGTGATGTCNNCCTCCAGGGTCCGCCACGAACCGTCCTTGTGACGGAAACGCATCTCAACTTGTGCCGTCTCTCCGGGCTTTGGAACATCAGTCTGGAAGGAGGCGCGCATCGCCGGGACATCGTCGGGATGCATGAAATCAAACACCGAATGACCGACCAGCTCTTTCGGAGCAAATCCGAGAACGCGGCGGATAGACGGACTTTCGTAAGTTATCTTCCCCTCGGAATCCACCAGAGTTATTACGTCAGAGCCGTGCTCGATGAGCGCTCGAAAATGTGCCTCCTTCTGCCGCAGTTCTTCCTCTGCGCGCACGCGGTCCGTGACATCGGTCCAAAGCGAGAGAACATGTCTCTCGCCGGCTATTTCAATAACCTCGGCTGAAGTCAACGCGATACCGACCTCATCCGTTCTGGATCTGAACATGTGCTCGAAGTTCTTTACCGGCTGGCCAGAACGTAGACGATCGGCCACATATTCACGCTCTCCAGGGTTCACCCAAAAGCTGAGATCCCGCCATTTCTGGCCGACGACTTCCTGGCGCCAATATCCGACGATAGAGAGGAAGGCGTCGTTCACGTCCACACAGACGTCGTCGGAGTCACGAACGAGAGCGATACCGATGGGGCTTGCCTGGAAAGCC
>DMMN01000109.1 GCA_003453835.1 Bacteroidota bacterium
GCTCAAAGACTACATCAGATTCCGTCTGTCCCCTGCGGAGTTGTCGGACAAACTCTCGATGCTCGGCCTCGAAGTCGGAAGCTACGAAGACATGGCCGCCAAGTACGACAAGATCCTCGTGGGGAAAGTCTTGACGAAGACAAAGCACCCGAACGCCGACAGATTGGTCCTTTGCACGGTTGACACCGGAAAAGAAATTCTCGAGATCGTCTGCGGCGCGCCGAATGTTGCGGCCGGCCAAAAGGTGGCGGTGGCGCTGGTCGGTGCAAGAATCCCACGAAATCAACACGACCCGGATGGTAAGCCGTTCGTGCTCGAGCGCGCAATGATTCGCGGCATAGAATCGAACGGCATGATCTGTTCAGCCTATGAACTTGGATTGGGAGAGGACGCCGACGGCATCCTTGTTCTTGATGATAAAGCCCGCACAGGGACTTCGCTGGCCCGATATCTTGGCGCCACAGATATTGTGTACGAGATGGAAGTCACTGCGAACCGCGGTGATTGGATGAGCCACATCGGCGTGGCAAGAGAGATGCAAGGGTTTGCGAGAGCGGAAGCGTCTTTACCGCGAGTGAAGATTCGCGAAAGCAAAACGGAGGCCCGTAGAGTCGCAACCATCAAGATTCTCGATTCCCGAAAATGCCTTCGGTATTCTTCGCGCATCTTGCGGAACATCACGGTAGGCCCTTCACCAAAGTGGCTCCAGGATCGACTCTCTGCCGTCGACATCAGGCCGGTGAATAATGTTGTCGACGTGACGAACTACGTGATGATGGAAACCGGTCAGCCGCTTCACGCGTTCGACTTCGATCTGCTCTCCGGGCACGCGATCGTGGTGAGATGCGCTGAGGAAGGTGAGGGGTTCACGACACTCGATGGAAAAGCCCGAACGCTGAACTCCGAGATCCTCATGATCTGCGATGGATCCCGACCCGTGGCAATCGCGGGAGTGATGGGGGGTGCGAACTCTGAAATCAGTAACAAGACGACAAGTGTGTTGATCGAGAGCGCGAATTTCGATCCAGGGAGTGTCCGGAGAGCCGCGAAGATCATTGGCCTCTCCACAGATGCCTCTCAACGATTCGAGCGAGGTGTCGACATCGAAATGACCGCCTACGCTGCAAACCGCGTCGCTCAGTTGTTACAGTCGTTGAGCGGGGCAGAAGTGCTCAAGGGAGTCATCGATGTCTATCCAAAAAAGCCTGGGCGAAGAACAATCAAGCTTCGAATCGACAGGGCCAATCGAATACTCGGCACGTCCCTCACTCTGGACCACATGGTCGCGCTCTTGAAGCGATTGCGCATAAAGCCGGTCCTGCGAACAAGGGGGGGAGTCGTCCTCGAGGTTCCTTCCTCTCGAAAGGATCTCGTCGAAGAAATTGATGTCATTGAGGAAGTCGCGCGAATCTACGGCTACGACAAGATCGCGGCGAAGACTAACGCGACGGTCGATTTTTCGAAACCGCGACAGGTTGAGAGCCTTCAAGATGAGCTTCGGGACTATTTAGTAGGGGCCGGTTTCAGTGAGATGCTGACGCTTAGTCTTCAGGACTCTCTCAGCGGCAACTTGATGGGAGGCAAAGCTGTTGAGGTGCTCAACCCGGTAAGCGCTGAGGCATCGGTGCTAAGGGCAAGCTTGATTCCGGGCGCGCTCCAGTCCGTGAAGCACAATCGGTCACACGGCGAAAAAAACCTTCGTTGTTTCGAACTTGGCAATGTCTTCTCCTTGCGGGAAGGTTTTTCCAAGTCCACATTGGAAGGATTCGACGAGGAAGAGAGGATCCTCCTTCTACTGGCCGGCGAGATTTCTCGTCCTCAATACGGAATCCAGGGCCGCAAAGCCGACATCTTTGATCTGAAAGGAGAGATCGCAGCGCTACTCTCCAAGTTTCACCTTGACAAATACCGTTTTATTTCTTATGATAACGCCGGAGCTTTAATTGAAACCGCTCTAGCGGTTGAAATCAATGGGACTTACACCGGCTTTCTCGGAAAAATCACAAGGTCACTTGCCATAAGGTTTGGCATCGAGGATGACGTCTTCATCTCCGAGTTGAAGACGAAAGTGATTGACCAAAACCGCGTAGTTGAAAAGAAGTATCGCGCGCTCCCGCGGTTTCCACGTGTCACGCGGGATTTGTCCTTTGTGGTAGACGCCTCGTTGCCCCAAGAGCGTGTGGAGGAGGCGATCAAGAAGAGCGGCGGATCTCTTCTTTCCGGGGTGACGTTGTTTGATCTCTACGTTGGTGACCGTATCGGCCCCGGCAAGAAAAGTCTGGCATTCACGTTGGAGCTTCAGCCGATGGATCGTACTTTGACGGACAGTGAAGCTGATGAGTTGATCGGGAGGATCGTCGTTCATGTTCAGGCAGAATGCCATGCCAAGTTACGTAGCCTATAATCTAGTAGTTCGAGCGATCAACAGCACCTTGAAGGAGTCCAACTTTGCCTGAACAGCAAGTTGAACCTGAGGTCATGGATGGCAAGGACATAAAGAACCTTGAGTCGTCTCTTCAGTTGTTGTGGGAGAAGGCGCGGCGGGTATCAGAAAGTCTGCTTCAGCTCAAAGAAGCAAATCAGGCGCTGAAGAAGAGAGTTGTGGAACTCGAAGACGGTGAGCGAAAGCTGAGGGAAGAACTGGGGGGGCGGGAAGGAGAATTGGAGCGAGTCCGCCAGGAATTGTTGCGGCTCCAATCGAATGGAAGCGGTGGCTTCTCGAAAGAAGAAAAGGAGGCACTGAAAACTCGGATCAAGGAATTGATTACGAAAATCAGTGCGCGCTTGTAGACGGATTGTGGTACGCATGATCGCGGTAGAACGACGTTTCAGAAGGCAGGAGCAAATACTCACCACGGTACTGACAGTCTATGAATGGCAAGAGCATCAAGGTAAAGATCTTCGGCTCGGAGTATCCGCTCCGGGGCGAGAATGAGGATTTCACCAAGAAGATCGCCGGCTACGTGGATCACATGATCTCAACGATTCACGAGAAGATTCCGGAGCAGCCGCCTTTGACTGTTGCCGTTTTGTCGGCACTCAACATTACCGAAGATCTCATGAAGGAGCGAGAGCGGAATCAACAATCGTTGACGCATCTAGAGACCGAAATCATCAAGCTCTCCAATTATCTGGATAATTGCCTCGAGGTCGTTGGAGAAGAAACCAAGAGTGTTTAATCCGAATTACCTGAAACGTTCTTTGTCTTTCTGAAGGAGACGGTCGGACGTGATTCACACGAATATCCGCACCGTCAGCCGTGATCAAATCTTATTAAAGAACCTGACAAGTATCTTTAATAGGGAGCTTGACTCGTAAGCGTGGAGCGCAAGCCACCTCTCTGCACAAGCGGAGATGCCATGCGATGACTTTTCCGCCCTCGGCGGAGAACGAGCGGGTAGTGGAAGTGTGAAATGCTTAGGCGAGCACCCACCGTGTTGAAACTGAGGTTCTTTCAATACAACCTGATCTTCGGCTGACGAGTGCGGCTTTTTTTTTCTGTTCCCAACCAATAGACGAAGTAGAATCCGGGGGCTGTATGGATCTTATCATTATTCCAATTGTGGTGGCGATCATCGCTGGGCTTGCCTTCTACGGAGGTTGGTTTCTCAATTCACGCTCTGGTCAGAACAAGATCGACAGCGCTCAGGAGCGAGCCAAACGAATTCTCGAGGAAGCTGAGAAAGACGCGAATACGCTCAAGAAAGAGAAAGTCCTTGAGGCAAAAGACGAGTGGTATCGGAAGAAGAAAGAGTTCGAGGCCGAAGCTCAGTCGAAACGGAACAAACTCCAGACGTTCGAAAAGCAGCTTATCTCGCGTGAGGAAAACGTCGATCGGAAGCTCGATCTCCTGAGCAAGAAGGAGTCCTCGCTCCAGACGGTGGATAAGGAGATCGGCGAGAGACGTAGGAAAATCGAAGAAAAAGAGAAGGAACTTGAGAAACTTGTCGAGGAGGAAAACATCCGCCTCGAACGGATTTCGGGAGTCTCCCGGGATGAAGCAAAGAAGGGCCTCATCGAAAACTTGATCGAGACCGTAAAGACCGAGTCAGCCCAAATGCTCAAGGACCTCCGGGATCGGGCGAAAGAAGAGGCGCGCAAAGAAGCCCAAAAGGTCATCGTCCAGGCGATCCAACGAACCGCAGCCGATCACACGGTGGAAACCACGGTAAGCGTCCTGAACCTCGAAAGCGATGAAATGAAAGGCCGTATTATAGGTCGTGAAGGGCGAAACATTCGGGCATTCGAAGCTGCAACAGGCGTAGATGTCATTGTCGATGACACGCCTGAAGCTGTTATCCTCTCGGGGTTTGATCCGTTCCGGCGAGAAGTCGCGCGAGTCGCTCTTGAGCGGCTGATCGCCGACGGGAGAATCCATCCGGCCAGAATCGAGGAGGTAGTGGAGAAGGTGAAGCATGAACTGGAAGAAGAAGTCATTCGGACCGGTGAAAATGCACTGCTGGAAGTCGGATTGCACGGAGCACATGCTGAGATCGTGAAGCACATCGGCCGCATGAAGTATCGGTCGAGCTACGGTCAAAACCTGCTCCAACACAGCATCGAGGTGGCGTTCCTGACCGGGATCATGGCCTCGGAACTCCGACTCGACGCAAGCCTCGCAAAGCGGGGTGGATTGTTGCACGACATCGGCAAGACGATCGATCGCAGCGTCGAAGGTCCGCACGCGTTGCTTGGGTTCGAGCTCTGCAAGAAGTTCAACGAGCATCCGATCGTTGCCAATGCCGTCGGCGCGCATCACGAAGATATCCCGATGGATCACCCGATCGCCGCACTGGTCCAGGCTGCCGATGCAATCAGCGGGGCGCGTCCCGGAGCACGACGAGAATCAGTGGAAGGATATGTGAAGCGCCTCGAGAAGCTCGAGTCGTTGGCAAAGTCGTTCAACGGCGTTGTGAACACATACGCGATCCAGGCAGGACGGGAAGTGCGCGTGATCTGCAACCACGATCTTCTGGATGATGCAGCGGCCGACCAGCTTTCGCACGACATCGCCAACAAGATCCAACAGGAGATGGAGTACCCCGGTCAGATTAAGATTACGGTCATCAGGGAAGTTCGCTCTGTTGCCTATGCAAAGTAGTTCGGTTCTGCCCGGATGAGTCCTCCTCCATCGCCAAACGAACCTTGAAGAAGGCTTCGACCCATATTCTCCGCATCGGCGTTACGGGGGGAATCGGGAGCGGGAAGTCGCTCGTTTGCTCGCTTTTCTCTCGTCTCGGCGTCCCTGTCCTCTCCGCCGACGAAATCGCCAAGGAAGTGATGAATGCACATCCTGAAGTCCGCCGCAAGATCGTCGACCTCCTCGGGTCCGCTGCCTACGGTGTCGATGGATTGCTTGATCGGCGATACGTTGCCTCGAAGCTCTTCAACAACAAAAACCTCCAAACGCGTCTCAATGCGATAGTTCATCCGGTCGTTGAAGCGGAGATCGATCGGCGGACGGAAGCTCTCACCCGCGACGGCTCCGGACTTGTCGTGATCGAAGCGGCTCTCGTCTACGAGGCAGGTCTCGACAAGAGACTCGACGTCGTAGTTGTGGTAGATGCGGATGAGAAAGAACGAATCCGGCGCGTGACTGAGCGCGATCACGTTTCTCCATCTGAGGTTCGGAAAAGGATCAAGGCGCAATGGAGCGCAAGCCGTAAGGTCCGTCAGGCAGACTACGTCATCCGGAACAATGATTCGGTCCAGATGGTTGAAACCAACGTCCAATTCCTCTACAACCTGTTTACACTCTTGGCGGAGTAGGAACAATCGTGGCACAGACAATCTTTGAGAAAGAAGACAAGCTGTTCTTTCGTACGTACAAGCGACTTCCGATTGAAATCGTGAAAGGTGAAGGGTGTTACCTTTACGACCGCGAGGGGAAGCGGTACATCGATTTCTTTGGAGGATTGGCGGTGAATGCTCTTGGCTACGGTCACCCTCGCGTGAAGCAGGCCATTCAGGAGCAAGTCGATAAGTATGTTCATCTCTCGAATTTCTTCGTGCAGGAACCCCAGGTGAATCTTGCCGAGAAGATTCTCTCGGCGAGCGGCTATCAGAAGTTGTTCTTCACCAACAGCGGGACGGAGGCGATTGAAGGGGCCTTGAAGCTTGCACGTAAATGGGGGAAGAATAACGGCAAGACGCACTTGTTCGGGCTTTCCAACTCCTTCCATGGCCGTACAATGGGAGCCCTCTCGTTGACGGAGCGCGCAAAGTACCGTGACGGCTACGAACCGTTTCTCCCGAACGTCAGCCACCTTTCCTACAACGACGTTGGAGAATTGCGGAAGAACGTGAACGAGCAGACCATCGGCATCATTCTCGAGTTCATACAGGGCGAAGGGGGCATTTTTGTTGTCAGCCCGGAGTACGCGGCCGAGTTAAGCGAACTCCGGACGAAGTATGGCTTTCTCATCATCGCGGATGAAATCCAATCAGGGCTGGGGCGTACCGGCAAATTCTTTGGGTTCGAACACTTTGGCGTCAGGCCCGATATCGTCGTGATCGCGAAGCCCATTGGAGGCGGATTGCCCCTTGGTGCGCTCCTTGGCAACGAACGTGTGGCGGACGTTTTTTCGTACGGAGTCCACGGAACGACCTTCGGCGGGAATCCTGTAGCTTGCGCAGCGGGATTGGCAGTTCTCGAAGAAATCATTGACCATGGTCTCATGGCGCAAGCCGGACTCGTTGGGGACCATCTGAAATCCCTGTTCTTCAAACTGCAGGAAAAACATCGAGCGCTTGTGAAGGAAGTGCGCGGTTTCGGGTGCATGCTAGGGGTCGAGTTGACAAGGGAAGGACAGCCTGTGGTCGATGAGCTGCAGCGCCGAGGTTATCTCGTCAATTGCACAAATGTAAACGTCCTTCGATTCCTTCCTCCATTCACTATCGGACTTGATCAATGCGATCAGATGGTCAACGAGCTAGCATCCATCCTGCAGTCTCTTCAACAGTGAGGAGTTGGGCTCGGAAAACCACTCCTATGGGTACTCTTGTGCGATCGTTACTCCGTTATCACTTTACCACGGCTGCCTGTCTTTCGATACTTCTGATATTGACGCTGGGGGCGTGCGGGGGCGACTCTCAGGAAAAGGAGGTTGCTCAATCACTTGTCTTTGAGGTTGAGAGATCCCTTCTTACGCCGTTGATTCACGATTCCACCCTTTCGATATCGTTCTCAGCTCCGAGGGGTTGGAACATGCTCTCAAAGGAGCTACTGAAACAGGGGCAAGATCACGCACGGCGACGTGCCGGAGCTGTCGGTCAGGCCACAGTCTTCTCGCCGGTGATCAGTTGCGCTTGGAATGACACACTGAGCGGTAGCGTCATGACGGTGTCCTTGTTCCCAGGATTCGACACTTCCGACTCCAGCCGTACGATTCGGGAATACAAGGACTACTTTGAATCTCGGCGAGCCGGAGTTGATGTGACGACAACAGTCTTCACATCAAACGGATTCAGAGTTCATCAGGTCCGCGTTTTGGACTCCGATCGGATTCTGTTCAAGATGATCTTTAGCGACAAAGGGCTGCCAACGGCGGTTCAATTCGATTTCTCGATTCCGAAAGGGTCGTCACAACTCATACGGACAATTGAATCAGTAGCGGGTTCAATTGAGCGTATGTAGTACACATAACCAATCACGATTAACTCCAGGAGGTCATATGATCAAAAAACCAATAGCGATGATTCTCGTCCTATGCCTCGCCCTCATGGCGGGTGGGTGCATGGCGCATACCCACATCGTCGGAGAGGGAGCAAAGGGTGGTATTGTTGAGCAAGAGCGACAATGGTACGCGCTGTGGGGTTTGATTCCGATTAACAAGGTCGACGCGAAGGAGATGGCCAAGGGCGCGAAAGACTACACGATCAAAACGGAACAGTCGGCCCTCGATATCATCATCAATATCGCAACGGGCTGGGCGACGGTCTATTCGAGGACGGTCGAAGTCAAACGATAGCGAGGTCGGAGTACGACCGAATGAAGCCTGACCGAAGTTCGGTCAGGCTTTTTTCTTCTGGACAAATGTCGGCAATCGCTCGAAATGTCATCTCGTCGGATGGGATGTGGATGTTTGNNCGAAATGTGTCGAACACCATCAATCTTGTTTGCTCCGGCTTTTTTTCTTACCTTGGCACCGTGAACGAACGAGATCGGATCGAAGGAAAACCCCGCTGCCACTGCGGCATCTTCGGAATCTTCAACCATCCCGAGGCCGCCGTCATGACCTACTACGGTTTGCACGCCCTCCAGCATCGTGGCCAGGAAGCCACGGGGATCATTACGAGCGAATATCTTGAGGAGAGAAAGAAGTGGCGGTTCAATTCGCATAAAGGTGTGGGCCTCGTCGCCGATGTTTTCAAAGACGCGACGATTCTGAAACAACTTCTCAAGGGTTCTTCTGCCATCGGTCACAACCGCTACTCGACAACAGGTTCTTCCGACAACCTCTTCAACATTCAACCTTTCGTCGTCAACTACAAAGGGGGGAACCTGGCCCTGGGGCACAACGGCAACCTCACAAATTTTCAGACGCTTCGTGTAAGGCTGCAGTCCGAAGGAACCATTTTCCAATCGACATCAGACAGCGAAGCGATCCTCCATCTTGTGGCCCGAAGCAAGCACGCAGGGCAAATTCATCAGATCAAGGAAGCGCTGGATGCAGTCGATGGAGCGTATTCATTGGTCATTCTGACGGATACGAGCCTCATTGCGGCACGAGATCCGTACGGATTCCGTCCGCTCGCCCTCGGAAGGGTGCGTCAACAAAATGGCCAAGGTGACGCGTTCGTTGTCGCGTCCGAGACGTGTGCGTTCGACTTGATCGGAGCGGAGTATGTCGGTGAGGTAGAGCCGGGCGAGATTCTCGTGATCGACCGTGATGGTATTGAGACGGGAACGTTGAAATCGTACCACGTCTCGAAACGATCTCCTCAGCCACACCACTGTATCTTCGAATACATTTACTTTTCCAGACCGGACAGCAAGATCTTCGGCGAAAACGTCGACAAGGTCCGGCGAAAACTCGGAAAACTTCTGGCGGAAGAATCTCCTGTTCACCCGGACGGTGAGGATGACCGCGTCATCGTTATCAGTGTCCCCGACTCGAGCAACACTGCGACGCTGGGATTCGTTACGGAATCGAACAAGCTCGGCGACGATGTCCGCCTGGAGATCGGTTTGATCCGGAGCCACTACGTTGGACGCACTTTTATCCAGCCGGATCAAAACAGCCGCGAGTTCAAGGTGAAGACGAAATTCAACACCGTCAAAGGAGTTATCAGAGGTCGGACGGTCGTCGTGGTGGATGATTCCATTGTCCGCGGGACGACCTCCAAGCAACTCGTGAAACTGATTCGGGAAGCGGAGCCGAAGTCGATCCATTTTCGCGTTACCTCGCCTCCCATCCGCCACCCATGCTATTATGGAATGGATTTTCCAAGTCGAGAAGAACTCGTCGCCAATCGTTATGAGGGGGATGTCCAAATGATCGCAAGCGAGCTTGGTGTGGACAGTTTGGCGTACCTCTCCATGCCGAAAATGCTGGCGGCAGCGCCGAATGGCGGCGCCAACTACTGCACTGCTTGTTTCAGCGGCGAATACCCGGTCCCCGTCGACCGACCTGTTACGAAGGATGCCAACGATTCCTGATGCCGAGCCGAATCTGGACAATCTCGAATATCTTAAGCCTTAGCCGCGTTCTGCTCATTCTCCCCCTCGCATACTGCCTGCTCGCCGACGTTCAGAACAAACGAACGTGGGCTGCACTCATTATTGTCGCGGCGGCGCTCACCGATTTTCTCGACGGCTATGTTGCCCGCCTGCGTCACGAGGTTTCAGAGGTTGGGAAGATCATTGATCCGCTCGCCGACAAGCTATGCATTGGCGCGGTGGCGCTCATCTTGTTATGGGCGGGAGACTTATCGCTCTGGTATGTTCTGGTTGTCGTTCTTCGTGACCTCCTCATCCTTTTTGGCGGCGTGTACATAGGGAGGAAGAAGAAAATCATTGCACAATCCAACTGGCCGGGAAAGTTCGCGGCCTCGTCCGTCGCGCTCGTTCTGTTGCTTTCCGTAGCTCAGGTGCCGAACCTGGAGTCGCTTCGACAGTTTGTGATCTGGATGAGCGTTGCGCTCATGGCGTTCTCGCTTTTGAGCTACGTCCGGCGGCTTTCGATGGGTGTGAATGCTGGAAAGGGGAGTCTGCCATAGTGGGAATTCTGGACGCGTTCAAGAGATTGAAAGAAGGGTTGTCGAAGACCCGTGAATCGATCTTCACGAAAGTCACCCAACTCGTCAGCTCGAAAAGCACGATTGATGACGAGTTCCTTGAGAGGCTT
>DMMN01000153.1:0-393 GCA_003453835.1 Bacteroidota bacterium
TTTGTGGGTGCATTTGCGTAACATTAGTTCTTCAGACAACGAGGAGCAGAGTGGTAAACGTGCGGGATTGTAAACCGATGGTGGGCTAATTCACTTCCTTCCGTCTTTGTTTCAACTTTCGCATTCCGATCACTTTTTCCAAACGGCTTGCCATTCGCTGCATTCTATCTCGCGTTGAGAGATTCTTCTGGACATTCTCTCTCGGCTGCACGACCAGCTTCTGTCGATTCTGAATCTGTTTCATTCATTCCTTCCTGTCAAGGTGTAACAGCCCCGTCACTTCTCCTCTTCTCCCTCCGCCTCCCCCTCTTTCATCAGACCGTATCGTTTCATTTTCGTGTACAGATGACTTCGTTGGATGTCGAGCGCTTCGGCAGTTTTGGAGATATTCCG
>DMMN01000153.1:469-9271 GCA_003453835.1 Bacteroidota bacterium
TCCTCCGTCACCGTCTTTCGGGCCATCCCGTTCCTCATGCACACATCCTCAATGAAAGCTTGGACAAGCAAAGGAATGTCGTCGCGTCGCTCTCGTAACGATGCAACATGGATCGGGATAACCTTGAGCCTGTGGTAGAGGTCGTCACGAAAAGCTCCCTTCCTGATTTCCTCATCGAGGTTCTTGTTCGTGGCGGCGATGACTCGCACATCGACGGGGATCAGTCGCGTTCCTCCGACCCGCTCGATCTTTCCTTCTTCCAGGGCCCGAAGCACCTTGGCCTGGGCATGAAGGCTCATATCGCCAATCTCATCCAGGAAGAGCGTGCCCCCATCCGCCTGCTCGAACTTTCCGATCCGTTGAGACGTGGCACCGGTGAACGATCCCTTCTCGTGTCCGAACAACTCGGATTCGATAAGCTCGGCGGGGATCGCGGCACAGTTCACTTCGACGAACGTTTTCGCCGCGCGCTTGCTTTTCCTGTGGATGGCGCGAGCCACAAGTTCTTTTCCCGTCCCGTTTTCTCCGGTGATCAGCACGCGCGCATCCGTCGGAGCCACGCGATCGACGATCGAGAGAGCCTCCTTGATCTTCTGGCTATCGCCAAGGATTTGCCATTTCCCCTCGAGAGACTCGCGGAGCTTTCGATATTCCTCAGACAGTTTAGCCTGGTTAAGCGCATTCCGAATCGTGACGAGCAGTTTGTCGCGATCAAGCGGCTTCGGCAGAAAATCGAACGCTCCGAGCTTTGTCGCCTCGACGGCCGTCTCGATCGTTCCATGCCCCGAAATCATGATAACGGGGAGGTCACTGCTCTTCTCGCGGACCTTTTGCAGCACCTCCAGGCCGTCCATGCCTGCCATTTTCACGTCAAGCAGGAGTAATTCAACCGGCGCCGAAGCGACCTGCTTCAGCGCCTGCTCTCCGTTCTCGGCGAACAAGACGTCAAAGTGCTCGTACTCGAGAATCATCTTGACCGAGTCCCGAACACCCTTTTCATCATCGACCACGAGGATTGTCTTCATCGATTCCAATCATGCCTTTGAGAATTGAGGGACTGAGCTGTACTTCATCTCCGTTTGGAGGTTTTCTCACCCATAGGGAAATCAGACATCCGTCAAGAGTATGGAACGTAATCACATCTGCTCAAGGGATTCTACGGCCACCCTATTTCACATCCTCCCGCAAATCGACCGGCAGATGAAAGTAGTCCGAAGGTAACAAGTTCCTTACTGTGAGCAAATCGTGACCGAATCTCTCTCCCTGTTTATTCGCTCGTTTGTCTCGGGGGTCATCGGCTCCTCCGACGACGAATCGCGCCTCGCTCCATTCCACCAGATTGCCCGATGCTCTCGCAAGCTCGCGGGACTCCGACGCATACGCCAGGTATGCCGATGCAAAGAAATGTTGGAGCTTGTCCTTGTCACCGTGGTTGCCGGTGGGCGTATCAACATAAAGTTTGGATGGCAGGTTGTCCTGGCGCGCACGGAATAGGCTATCTTCTTCGAACGTCAGTGGAACGCCGATCTCGCCCAGGATGGGGACTCTGACATCGACGTTTCGATGCTCGAGGGTAGCGACGAGCGACAGAAAGAGCGCCCGTGCGATATCGTACTCGGAGATCTTGAGCGCCTTCTGGTAGATGGCGTCGACACTCCGCATGTCTCCGCAGCGTTTCTTCAAGATCCCAAATCGCACGTCCCGCACGTATGTCCGGATGAGGCGCGTGTCTTTGATAAGGTCGGGCGTCAAGGCATCCCCGAGAAACCGAAAGAGCGAGAACCCTTCCTTTTCCTCCTCATCAAAATTCCAGGACAATCCATCGGGGTCGGACTTTCCATCGCACTGCCCTCGGGAGCTCACGGGGAGCAGGAGGACGACGAACAAAACCAGCAACGTACGAGATGGTTTCATGGGAGATTCAGATGCCGGCGCACAAGAATCGATCTGCGCATCCCTGCTCCTGAACGTCGGATGCAGGAGCGCCAACCAGCAACCCTTCAGAGAGATCAGCTTGTCAGGATATTTAGCGGGGTACTGAGAATGCCTACAAGAGATACAATCAGCCAAGGTGAGCGGAGTCGAACTCGGTTAGAGGCATCAAAACGCACGCTTCGACGGCGCTCAGCGTGACTACAGTCTGGCTTCCAGCAACCTGCTAGGTCTGAATCACGCCAGGGTTGAACTTCGGGATATCCGGATTATTGCCGGCCGCTTCTATTCCACGGGAAATGTGTGCGCGAGTTTCAACCGGATCGATGATTCCGTCAACCCAGAGTCTGGCCGCGGCAAAGAGTGGGTCGAGCTCTGCCTCATAGCGATCCTGTACTTCCTTCAGGAGTTGGGTTTGCTTCTCTTTGGAGATGTGTTCTCCTCCTTTTTCCATCGCCTGTACTTTGATGCCGAGAAGCGTCTCGCTCGCCTGCTTTCCACCCATCACGGCAATCTGCGCCGAGGGCCAGGCAAAGATGAGGCGCGGGTCATACGCCTTTCCGCACATCGCGTAGTTGCCCGCACCATAGCTGTTGCCGACGATAAAGGTGAACTTCGGGACAACGCTGTTCGCCACGGCGTTCACCATTTTTGCTCCGTCCTTGATGATTCCCCCTTGCTCGGCCCGGCTTCCCACCATGAAGCCCGTCACATCCTGAAAGAACACGAGCGGGATCATTTTCTGATTGCAGTTGAGGATAAATCGTGCAGCCTTGTCGGCGCTATCGCTGTAGATCACACCGCCAACCTGCATCTCGCCTTTTGCGGTCTTCACGACAGAGCGTTGATTCGCGACAATGCCGACTGCCCATCCGTCCACCCGAGCGTAGCCGGTGATGATTGTCTTCCCGTAGCCGGCTTTGTATTCATCCAGCTCCCCGTCGTCCACAATTCGAGCGAGAACCTGATACATGTCGAACGGCTTCGACCGATCGGAGGGAACGATGCCGTGGATTTCAACCGGCGAGAACCGGGGCGGACGCGAGTCCACACGGCTGAAGCCCGCCTTTGCCCGCTTGCCAAGCTTGCCAATGATGCTGCGGATCTTCAGAAGGCACTCCTCATCATTCTTGAGCTTGTGGTCTGTAACGCCGCTGATCTCACAGTGGATCGTCGCCCCCCCGAGCGCTTCATTGTCGATTTCTTCACCGATCGCCGCCTTCACCAGATGTGAGCCGGCGAGAAACACGCTCCCCGTCTTGTCTACGATCATCGCCTCATCGCTCATGATCGGCAGATACGCACCACCGGCAACGCAGGGGCCCATGATTGCGGCGATCTGCGTGATGCCCAACGACGACATGATCGCGTTGTTGCGGAAGATTCGGCCAAAGTGCTCTTTGTCCGGAAAGATCTCGGATTGGAGCGGGAGAAACACGCCGGCGGAATCAACGAGGTAGACGATCGGCAGACGATTCTCGACGGAAATCTCCTGCGCCCGGAGGTTTTTCTTGCACGTCAGAGGAAACCATGCCCCCGCTTTGACCGTCGCGTCGTTGGCGACGATGACGACATCGCGGGCCTGGATCTTCCCGATCCCGAACACCGTGCCCGAAGAGGGCGCACCGCCAAACTCTTCATACATACCGTAGGCCGCAAAGAGACCGACTTCCAGAAAGACGCTTCCGGGATCGATCAGCTTCTCGATACGCTCGCGGGCGAGCAGCTTTCCCCGCTTCTGGTGTTTCTGGATTGCCTCTCTTCCACCGCCAAGCTTTACCGTGTCGGCTTTCGCCTCAAGGTTTCTTGACAACGCTCGATGATAGTCGCTGTTCCTTTGAAATGCGTCGTCCTTCTTTATCTCACTGCCGATGAGAGACATAGGGCATGCTATTCGATAGAGTTAGTGGGAACGCGTCGTGTCGGGGCCCGGCTTCGAGCCCTGCATCCAGATGGCGTACACCAGGTCCCTTGCTTCCTCATGCTTCGGATTGATCATGGTTGCCTGCAGGGCATAGCCGATCGCCCGGCTCTCCTCTCCGAGTGCATGGAGCGACCATGCGAGTTGGAAGAGGAAGACGTCCTGCCGCCATCCTTTTATCGGACCCTGGTTTCGTTGAAGCTCAAGGACGCGCTGGTACTCCTTCGCGGCCTTACCATACTGTTGCATCGCATAGTACAGATCGCCGAGTCGGGCTCGATACACGAAGGATGTGTCGCCCGTAAGTTGAATACATCGCCGGAAAAGCTTTTCGTAGAAGTCGAAGCTGAGACCGGTAACGGATGTTGCTTTCAAGCGCTCTCCCAGGAATTTATCCCATCCGTATTCGACAAGCACTTCGGGGTCATTCGGAACCAGCTCGGCGAGCCGTTGATGGTATCGGGCCGCGTCATCTCTCCTTCCGATCCGTTCCCCCATTTTCTTCGTGAGGTTCAAGACGCGAACGTCCGTCGGATTTCTTCTCAGATACTCTTCCATCACCGCAAATCCAAGAACGGGATTTCCGCGATCGGTCCCGCTCATAAGATTTGAATGATAGATGCCGATGTTCAGCAATTCTCCGGGGTCCAATTTCCGGTCTTTGAGATATGTGTTCAGGAGCGTCGACGATTTTCCAAACAGAAGCCGTTCATCGAACCGCTTGATCCGTGACGCTCCCCGGTTGGCGTAGAATGCTTTCGGAGCCCAATACTCAAGCAGGGGGAGGTTCTCGGTATTGACGGGTCCCTTGCCTGCAAACTCGGGCATATTCTCCTCCGATATCATTTGCAGCGAGAGCAACGTTGGAACGTCGGCAACCTGCACACGCTTCAAGTCTCTCGCTATCCCCTCCATGGAAAGCTTACGTCGGAGATTTTCAAGATCGAGCTCCATCGGAGAATTCGATCCGATCATCAGCACATCTGCTACGAGAGATTGCCACATCGTAACGTGGGGGAAGACCGAGTGAAACGTCCGCACCACCAGCTCAAACGTTGCGTCATCCATTTCGTAAAGATGAAACCACTGCACCATCAAGCCTTCTTTCCCCAGTCGCTCTTTGCATACTTCGAAGAACTCCGTCGTGTACAGGTTCCCGATTCCGGCGATCCAAGGATTTGACGGCTCGCTGACGATCACGTCGAAACGAGATTCTNNATCGAGAGTGCATCATCGATGAAGACTCTCGTTCGAGGATCTTCAAGAGGTCGATTGTTTACGTGGTTGAAATGTTCGGAGGCTTCGATAACTTCCGGTGAGATTTCCGCGACCTGCACCGATTTCACGGGGTGCGTAAGGATGCTCCCCAGGGTCACACCGCTTCCATAGCCGATGACCATGACCGTGTCGGCGTGCGGGTGCATGAGCATCGGTAATTGCCCGAGGAGTACTTGTGTGGGGAGATCGTTTTCGGAGGAAGCATCGGCCTTTCCGTTTATGATCAGGACGTTCTGCGTCGAATCGGTAGAAGGGCGCTTGACAACGGCAACGGTCGCCGTCGTCCCCTCCTTATAGAACAACACCCCTGCAGAAGAGGATGATGATTGAAACTCCGCGAATGTCTTTGGCGGCTCTTGGTTCCTGACGAGAAGGCGGAACACGCCGGAGAGCGAGATCGACTGATTCCAGTCCGCTGAGAAGAAGAAGTATCCCGAACAAACGATGAACGTCAGTCCAAGCACTATGACTCGCTTGAGACGCGCGGAACCACCGTCTACCAACAGGACGGCTAATCCGAGGGACACGTTGATCGCCATTCCCACCTCCAGCGCGTGCCGTACACCGATCGAAGGGATGAGAATGAGTCCCGCCGCAACCGAGCCGATGACGGTTCCCAGCGTATTGATCGAGAAGACGTTCCCGACGGAGCGACCAAGCACCTTAACGCTTCTCGCCGCGATGCGGCTGGCAACGGGAAGGGTCATTCCGAGGAAGATCGTCGGCACGATCATGACGATCAGGCCCACAACGAACTGAATCGCAAGATAGATCCCGTACGTGGATGGGTGACGCGAGAGGAGATTTGCAGTCTCCCAGAAATAGTATGGAATGCGACCGTAAAGCGGGAGGGTCATTGCAAGGGAAAGTCCTACTCCAAGTTGACAGACAGCAAGGAACCCGAACACGTTCTTGAGTCGCGCAATGAGGTTGGACACAATCCAGCTTCCTGCGGTGATGCCGGAGATGAAGGCGACTAGCATCAACGTGTAGGAGTACGTCGATGAGCCGAGGACGGGAATCATCAACCTGACCCATGCCACCTCATAGATCATTGCAGCCAGGCCGGAGAGACCCGCAATGAGGATGGCCAGCCTTATTTGATGCGCGGAAAACCGCTCCTGACCTGGTTGATCGACCGGCAACGGCGGCTTGCCGGAATCGTCATGAACTTCCGGGGACAAACCTCTGCCCATGGCCCGCACGAGAAGCAGTGCGGTCAATCCGACGAGCACATTGACCGCTGCCGCGCTATAGATGGTGACTCGCAGCCCCACGAGCGGCACAAATATGAAACCGCTGATCAATGAGCCGACAACGGCGCCGAAGCTGTTCAAGAAATAGAGAACGGCCACATTCCTGCCAGCGTCTTCGATCCGTTCGGAAATGAATCTCACCAGTACGGGGAGCGTGCCTCCCATGAGGATCGTCGGCACAAGGAGCGTGAGAAGGCTCAGAAGCAGCTTTAGAACGAGGACCTGGTTGCCGTCTATCGGCAGATCGGCGCTCCGGACAATTCCTATGAAGACTGATTTCAGGCCGTCGAGAATGAGCGGATACAGAAAACAGTAGAGACCGATTGCCGCTTCAAGCCAGGCATAAAGGAGAAGAGGTTGCTTCGACACGTCGGCACGGCGCCCCCAAAGCGTGGCCCCGATAGCCAATCCACCCATAAACGTCGCAAGGACGACGGTCTGTGCATAGGTCGAGTTGCCCAGAAACAAAGAGAGGTACTTGAACCAGGTCACCTGGTACATCAATCCGGCTGCCCCCGATACAACGAACAACAACGCGATGATGGAATTGAGTGTTTGTCTTGTCATGGAGCCCCTTCATGTGAACAACTTCATCGGAGTAAGTTCCTGGCGATCACCATTCGCTGTACTTCCGATGTCCCTTCGCCGATTGTGAGAATCTTGACGTCTCGATAGAATTTTTCAACCGGGAAATCTTTGATGAACCCATATCCGCCGTGAATCTGAACAGCCTCGGTCGCTACACGCTGAGCCACTTCGCTCGCAAAGAGCTTTGCTTGAGCGGCGATCAGGTTGATCTCCTCCCCCCTGCTCTTGGCAATCGCGGCTCGATAGGTGAGAAGGCGTGCGGCTTCAATTTCATTTGCCATATCGGCAAGCTTGAACTGGATCCCCTGAAACTCACCGATGGTCTTACCGAACGCTTGTCGCTCCTTTGCATATTTGACGGCTGCGTCGAGCGCACCCTGCGCCAGACCGACGGCAAGGGCGGCGATGCCGACACGGCCGCTATCAAGGACCGCTAATGCCTGTTTGAAACCTTCTCCCTCTTTTCCGAGGAGGTTTCGCTTCGGAACGCGCACGCCGTCGAAGTTCATCATCACCGTGTCGCTCGCTCGCATCCCCAACTTGTTTTCCTTCTTCCCGACGCTCACTCCCTGCATCTCTCGCTCCACGATAAAAGCGGATATACCTTTGTTCCCCTTCGATGCGTCGGTCTTCGCCATCACAACATACGTCGAGGCGTAGGAGCCATTTGTGATGAATGTCTTCGTCCCGTTGAGAACGTACACATCTCCGTCGAGGACGGCCACCGCCTTCATGCTTGCGGAATCGCTTCCGGAACCGGGCTCCGTGAGACACCACGATCCGATCTTTCTTCCGGTCGCAAGGTCTGGAACATACCGGTTGCGTTGGGCTTCATCGGCAAACATGGAAACATGCTGGAGGCACAGTCCGGAGTGGGCCGCAAGCGTCAGCCCGACGGAGGGATCGACGCGAGAGATCTCCTCCATAATGATGACGAATTCCGTCGTGTTGAGCCCGGCCCCACCCAGCTCGGATGGGATCGTTGCGCCAAGAAAGCCGAGCTCGGCCATCTTCTTCACAACTTCCATCGGAAACTTCTGTTCCTCATCGCATTCCATCACATGCGGTTTGATCTCCGACTCGGCAAAGTCCCGGACAGATTGTTGGAGCAGCTTCATCTCTTCCGTCAGACGAAAGTCAACTCCTGATTCCATTGCGGTATCGTTTTCCATTGGATTTCACCTTTGCTCATCAAGGGATAAAAATACGCTCAGATCGCCGGCGTTGTGATCTTGAAATCTCGAACCAGGTTGGCCGCGACATCGTAAGGGTTGGATTGATGTTGAAGAATCTTGTCGATTTGCGTTTTCAACTCTGACGATCGGGCGCTGTTCCAGAAGTCGACGTGCAACCGGTCATCGACGATTTCGCGAATCCGGTTCTCCAGCCTTGCTTTGCGTCGACGCTCCAGGTCGCCACTCGTTTCGAGATACGTGCGATGTTTCTGGATCCATGTCGCGACCTCTTCGATTCCCTTCCCTTCGCCGGCCTGGGTCTTCAACACGTCGGGGATCCAGCTCGAAACATCATGCGGTCTAAATCCGAGAATCATCTTGATCGACATCACCGCTTGTTCGGCCCCCGGGCGGTCCGCTTTATTCAGGACGAAGAAATCCGCGATTTCCATTAAGCCTGCCTTCATCGCCTGAATCCCGTCTCCGGACTCCGGCACAAGCACGACCAGAGTCGTATCCGCTGCACCGGCAATGTCGAGCTCAGACTGACCCACCCCGACGGTCTCCATCATTACCAGGTCGTGTCCGGCGGCATCAAGGATGTCGGCTGCCTCCTTTGCTTTCTTGCTCAATCCCCCGAGGCTTCCGCGGG
>DMMN01000340.1 GCA_003453835.1 Bacteroidota bacterium
GTAACCGAGATTACGAAGGCTCAACTCTTGTGTCTGCAGTTGGGACGTCTGAAAGATAAGGGGAAGGCGAAGTTCACGCAGGTTTCCATGGCCAAGCGCAACAACGTGTACCACGCGTTGGAGATTGCCCGCAGTGCGAGAGAGATCCTCGGCGCAAACGGCATCCTCAATGAATACCCTGTGATGCGACACTCGGCCAACCTCGAGTCGGTAAAGACGTACGAAGGTACCCACGAAATGCATACGCTGATCATCGGGGAAGATATCACGGGCATTCCCGCGTTCGAGTAGTCATTCAATCACCAACGAACTCCACGACAATGGCATTTCGAAAAATCATCGGCGAAGCAATCACATATGACGACGTCCTTCTCGTGCCCGCGAAATCGTCGGTCTTGCCGAGGGAGACGGACGTGCGAACGAAGTTGACCCGTCACATCGAGCTCAATATCCCGCTCCTGAGTGCCGCAATGGATACGGTGACGGAGTCTTCTATGGCGATCGCCATTGCACGCGAAGGAGGAATCGGCATCCTCCACAAGAATATGCACATCCGGAGTCACGCAGAGGAGGTCGACAAAGTAAAAAGATCGGAGAGCGGCATGATTCGCCATCCGATCACCCTCTCGCCGAACAAGACCGTGCGTGAAGCGCTTGAAGTTATGAAGAAGTACAGTATCTCCGGCATCCCGATTGTTCAAGACGAGAACCTTGTCGGCATCTTGACGAATCGTGATCTTCGTTTCGAGCCGAACATGGACCTGGAGGTATCCAAAATCATGACGAGCGGGAATTTGGTGACAACGCCCGCAGGCACGACACTCGATGAGGCGGAGGTCCTCCTTCAGAAACATCGGATAGAGAAGCTTCCGGTCGTGGACAAGAACGGAAAGTTGAAGGGGCTGATCACCTTCAAAGACATCCAAAAGAAGAAGCGCCACCCCTCTGCCTGCAAAGACAAGCTTGGCAGATTGCGGGTGGGGGCTGCCGTCGGAGTGACGAGTGACACGCTGGATCGCGTGGCCGCCCTCGTCGAGGCCGGAGTGGATGTTGTTGTTGTCGATACCGCCCACGGACACTCCCGGGGTGTGATCGCGATGGTCAAGGAGATCAAGTCGAAGTTCGACATCGAGCTCATCGCGGGAAACGTAGGGACCGCTGAAGGGACGAAAGAGTTGATCAAGGCCGGGGCTGATGGGATCAAGGTCGGTATCGGGCCGGGCTCCATTTGTACGACGCGCGTCGTTGCAGGGGTCGGCGTGCCGCAGGTGACGGCGATCATGGAATGCTCACGAGCGGCGGAGCGTTCCAACGTCCCCATCATTGCCGATGGTGGCGTGAAGCAGACGGGCGACATTGCCAAGGCGATTGCGGCCGGTGCGGACTCCGTGATGATCGGCAGTTTGTTTGCCGGCGTCGATGAAAGTCCCGGAGAGAAAGTTCTGTACGAAGGCCGAAGCTACAAGATGTACCGTGGCATGGGTTCCATTGAAGCGATGAAGCAGGGGAGCAGGGATCGATATTTTCAGGACGTGGAGGATGACATCCAGAAGCTGGTTCCCGAGGGAATCGAGGGCCGCGTCCCCTACAAAGGGAGCTTGAGTGAGACCGTGTTCCAGATGGTTGGCGGACTGCGCTCCGCTATGGGGTATTGCGGGTGTCGCACAATTGCCGAGATGAAGAAAAGAGCACAATTTGTCCGGATGACGGATGCCGGGCTTCGAGAAAGCCATCCACACGATATTTCCATCACCAAAGAATCGCCAAACTACCACATCTAGAATCCTCCCGAAATCGAGTCACCTGGTAATGCCTCTCGCACGACGGCTCAACGAGCTTCGAACAATCCTGGAAGCCTCAAACCTCGATGCTATGCTCGTTTCTTTTCTTCCAAACATCCGGTATCTGACCGGTTTCTCCGGTTCAAACGCACTCTGCATCGTTACGATGGATCGGAGGTATTTCCTTTCCGATGGGCGATATCGCGATCAGGCAAGAGCGGAGCGTCGAGGATTCCGCGTGTTCATCACATCGCGGGGGCTCATCGAGGAGGCTTCGAGACTGAATCTGCTGAAGGGATCAAAACGGGTGGGAATCGAAAGCCAGCACTTGCCCGTTGCCACCCTGCAGAACCTGCGGCGTCATTTCAGGAGTGTGAGATTTGTTTCCACTCGATCGCTGGTTGAGAACATCGCTGCCATCAAGGATGAGCAGGAGATCGATCTGATCCGCCATGCCGTCGCCATCACGGACAAGGTGTTCAAGAAAATCCTTTCGGTGGTAAAGCCGGGGCTGTCTGAGCTCGACCTCGCGGCCGAAATCGGATACTACCACCGGAAATTCGGCGCGGAAGCGGAGGCGTTCGAGACGATCGTCGCGAGCGGCCCCCATGGAGCCTTTCCGCACGCTCGTCCAACGGAAAGAAGAATCCGCCGGGGCGACCTCGTCACGCTTGATTTTGGATGCCGCTTTCGGGGATATCACAGCGACCTCACCCGCACCATTGCCGTCGGTAACCCGTCTCCCCTGGCTCGAAGAATCTACGCGATCGTCCTGGACGCGCAACTTCGGGCGATTGAGGCCGCGCGCAGCGGAGTTGCAGCGAAGGAGGTCGACGGCGTCGCGAGGAAACATATCAAACGAAACGGTTTCGGAAAGTACTTCAACCACTCCCTCGGTCATGGGCTCGGACTGCAGATCCATGAGACGTTACGGCTTTCGGCCTTGAGCAAGGATGTCCTGCGGAGCGGAAACGTGGTCACAGTGGAGCCGGGCATCTACATACCGGGTGTTGGCGGTGTCCGGATCGAGGACGACGTGGTGATCCGCGACGGCCATTGCGACATTCTGAATACTTCCACCAAGGAACTCATCGTCCTATGAACGGTGATCTTCGAAAAGTTCTTGTCATCGCGTACTACTTCCCCCCCATGGGCTTGAGCGGCGTCCAGAGGACCGCGAAGTTCGTGAAGTATCTGCCGCAATACGGGTGGAAGCCGACGGTACTGACGGTGACACCGACAGGGTATTACGCGGTGGATCAATCGCTCCTGGAGGAAGTCGAGGAGACGCATCCGCGCATCGTTCGCGCGGATTCGCTGGACGCGAACCGGCTTTTCAAAGGCAAGAGCGTGATCCGGATGCCGTCCGAGCGGATGAGAAAGCTTCTGCAGTTTGCGGGGGATACGTTCTTTTTTCCCGACACAAAAATCGGGTGGAGATCGAAAGCCGTCAAAGTCGCTTCCTCCGTCCTTCGGCAAGAGTCATTCGACCTCATCTTTGCGACGGCGCCACCCCAAACGGACTTCCTCGTCGGCGAAGCGCTCAAGAAACGATTCAAGATTCCGCTTGTTCTCGACTATCGGGACGCCTGGCTTGATTACCCGTTCAAGTACTACCCGACACCGCTTCATCGATATCTCCATTATCAGATGGAGAAACGTGTGTTGCGGTCCGCCGATCGCATCGTCGTAACCCTCAGGAGTGTCAAGGAGAGCTTGCTCAAACATTATCTTGCTCTGAACTTCCACGACATCGTCATTATCCCACAGGGATATGACCAGGACGATCTTGCGCGGGATGCGGGCACAAGACCTGCTTCTCGAAGAAAGATGATTATCTCACACGCCGGCACGTTCTACGCCGGACGCAATCCCGTCGTCTTCTTGCACGCGCTCGCCGGTTTATTTCAAGACGCCCCCCATCTGCGAGGACGCATGGAAGTCCATTTCCTTGGCAACGCCCGCGACGAAGATCGCCATCTCGTAAGCAAGCTTGGCCTTCAGAACGACGTCGCCTTTCTCGGTTACCTGAGCCATAAAGAGTGCGTCAGACATCTCGCTCAGTCGGATCTGCTTTGGTTTGTCCTCGACAACAACTATCAATCACCGGGGAAGCTCTACGAGTACATCGGGACACGAAAACCGATCCTCGGATCGGTTGTTGACGGCCACCTGAAACAACTAATCCTTGAAAGCGGTGCCGGTGTTTGTGTTCCGCCAACTGACCTAGAGGCGCACGAGAGCGCCCTTCGAAACCTGTTCGAACAATATGAGCGTGGCCCGTTGAAACAGATTCCGGCCGAGTTCTCCGGCAGATACGATCGGGTCATGCTTACGGGCGAGCTCGCCAAGCAGTTCGAATCGCTCATGGATATCGACAAAAACGCTTTGCAGAAAATGGAGGAAGAGGCGGCGTGAACGTCCTCGTCATCGGCTCCGGTGGAAGAGAGCATGCACTGGTTTGGAAGCTCCGCCAAAGTCGGCACGTAGAGGCGCTTTCCTGCGCGCCTGGAAACGCCGGCATTGGTCGGTATGCCGATCTTGTTCCGATGAAGGCAACCGATCTTGAAGGGCTTGCACGCTTTGCGAAGGAAAACAGGATTGATCTGACGGTCGTGGGACCCGAACAGCCGCTCGTGCTGGGCATCGTAGACCTCTTTGAGTCGCAAGGCATGAGGATCTTCGGGCCGACGAAGGCCGCTGCCAGGCTTGAAGGTAGCAAAGTCTTCGCGAAGGATTTCATGGCGACGCATAGTATTCCGACGGCGCGATTCAAAAGCTTCCATTCCTCGGAGCGGCTCGAGGCCGAGCGTTTCATTGACGATCTCGCGCCGCCCATCGTCGTCAAGGCGGACGGGCTCGCGGCGGGAAAAGGCGTTCTGATCTGCGAGACGATGGAGAGCGCGATCGTTGCCCTCGATGAGGTGATGGTGAAGAAGTCCTTTGGGAGTGCGGGAGACAAAGTCCTCATCGAAGAATTTCTCGTCGGGGAAGAGGCGTCGGTGTTCGCGATAACGGATGGTGAACGGTTCATCACCCTCGCACCCGCTCAAGACCATAAGAGAATTCTTGACGGTGATCTTGGAAAGAACACGGGGGGCATGGGTGCCTACGCTCCCGCGCCGGTCGTGACCGATGCGATTCTCCGCCGAGTGGTGGATGAGATTATCCTTCCGACCCTGAAAGGGATGGAGGTGGCGGGCACGCCGTACAGAGGATGCTTGTACTGCGGACTGATGATCACGGAGACCGGACCAAAGGTGATTGAGTACAATTGCCGGCTCGGTGATCCGGAAGCCCAGGTGGTGATTCCGCTGATCGATGGTGACCTTGCAGAGATGCTGTTGGCCGTCGCAACTGGAACATTGGATCAGCACGTGGCCCGACAACATGCTGCATCGGCAGTGTGTGTGGTGATGGCATCGCGCGGATATCCAGATGACTACGAGACAGGCATGTCGATTCAGGGGCTCGACTCGGTTTCCCTCGAGGAGGGAATTGTCGTCTTTCATGCCGGCACGAGGAGAGATGGAGAACAGATCCTTACTTCGGGCGGACGTGTTTTGGGTGTTACGGCCATCGGTTACGATCATGATCTTCAGGGGACCATTCGGAACGCGTACCGTGCCATTCAGAGGATCGCGTTTGACGGCGCATACTACAGAAGCGACATAGGGGGAAAAGCACTGAAGTACATTGACACGACGAGGAAGTGAACCGACCAGTCAACTCTTGAACATCGCGCGAAAAAGAACGTGGGTCTCGATGTCTCAACACTGGATTTGCACCGCCGCTTGGAAGGAATAACGACTTGACCATTCTCGTAACGGGGGGTGCTGGGTTCATCGGCTCGCACGTGACGGACGCGTATGTGCAAGCGGGGCATGAAGTGATCGTGATCGACGAGCTCTCCACCGGGGTAAGGGCGAACGTCCATCCCTCCGTCAAGTTTTATCAGTGCGACATCAGAAGCGGGGAGATCGGAGAGATTTTTGCCCGCCACAGAATTGACGTCGTGAATCATCACGCCGCCCAGATGGATGTTCGAAGGTCGGTCGCAGATCCCGTGTTCGATGCGAGCATCAACGTGCTTGGCGGACTCAACGTCTTCGAGGTTGCACGCGCGCACGGCGTTCGGAAGATCATCTTCTCCTCCACCGGCGGGGCGATCTACGGCGAGCAAGACACGNNTGCGACGGAGAAATATCTGTACTACTATAAAGAAGTCCGTGGCATCGACTCCATCGTCTTGCGATACGCCAATGTCTACGGTCCCCGACAAAACCCTCACGGCGAGGCTGGTGTCGTGGCCATTTTCGCAAGCAAGATGTTGAAAGGTGAACCTCCGATCATAAACGGCGATGGGGAGCAGACCAGAGACTATACGTACGTTGGGGATGTGGTGAAGGCAAACCTCCTTGCGCTCGGCTTCGAAGGCTCGGCCGTTTTCAACGTCGGCACCGGAATTGAAACGAGTGTGAACGATTTGTTCAGACTTCTTCGGCGGCACGTGAAACCGGACTGCCCCGAGCAACATGGTCCCGCAAAACAAGGGGAGCAACTCCGCAGCGTCATCAGCTACGCGAAGATTCAATCGGAGCTTGGCTGGGCACCGAGCGTACCCCTTGATGAAGGACTTCGGCTGGCGGCCGCGTATTTCAAGACCATGGCGGGCAACACGTGATTGCAAAAGAGAATCATCTGGTCGAAGGACTTCTTCAGGGAGATCGGCGCGCGATCGCAAGGGCCATTTCGCACGTCGAAAACGATACGCCTGTCTCGACGGACCTTCTCAAGAAGATTTATGGCCGCACCGGAAAAGCCTATCGGATCGGCATCACCGGTCCGCCGGG
>DMMN01000097.1 GCA_003453835.1 Bacteroidota bacterium
TGCAAGTCAGCCCTTGACCGATTCACTGCTGTCGGAGTTGTTGCGGGGACGGCTGTACGTCAACGTCCATACCTCGGCAAACGCGGGAGGAGAAATCCGCGGGCAGGTGAGGTTGGCTGGTCCCGTCGGATTCTCGGCGAAACTCGATGGAAGTCAGGAGAACCCCCCGGTGACAACCACGGCCTCGGGGACGGGACTTGTTACGCTTCTGCCGGACGGATCGCTTACGTACGATCTGACCGTTACGGGCTTGACACCGACGGCGTCTCACTTTCACAATGCTTCCGCGGGGACGAATGGAGGTGTGGTCAAAACCGTGACACTGACGAATAACTCGGCAGCCGGCACATGGTCGAGCACCGATGCGAGCCAGCCGCTGACCGATGCGTTGTTGCGCGAACTGGTAAAGGGGAAGTTGTATTTGAACGCCCATACCTCTGCAAACGCCGGTGGAGAGATTCGGGGTCAGGTTCTTCTGAACACCGGGGCAACATTCCTGGCGAAGCTCAATGGAAGTCAGGAGAATCCAGCCATTTCCACGACGGCAACTGGAACAGGTTTCTTCGTTCTCAATGGAAGCGGCAGCCAACTCAGCTATCGCGTCACCGTAAACGGTCTTACGATGACGGGAGCGCATTTTCATAACGCGCCGACTGGGTCGAATGGCGGAGTTGTAAAATCTCTGACGTTTGCGAACAACTCAACGTCCGGCATCTGGAGCAGCACGGACGCAAGCCAGCCGCTGACTGATTCCTTGTTGTCTGAATTGCTGCGCGGGCGTTTGTACGTCAATGTCCACACGGCGGCCAACGCCGGCGGTGAAATTCGCGGGCAAGTAATCCTGACGTCGGCAATCATGTTCGAGGCGAATCTGCGCGGTAATCAGGAAAACCCCGCGGTGACAACCACCGCTTCGGGAACGGGCGTTGTTGGCTTCAGCACCACCGGAGCAGTGGAATATCTCGTCACGGCAACGGGTCTTACACCCACGGCGGCGCATTTTCACAACGCGCCCACCGGGACAAATGGCGGTGTTGTCAAGGGAATTGCTCTCGCGAACAACACGACTGTAGGGACGTGGGCGAGCGGGGACGCGACTCAACCTCTCACAGATCTTTTGCTCCGTGAACTGATCAAAGGGCGGCTCTATTTGAACGTCCACACCGCCGCAAACGCAGGAGGCGAAATTCGCGGACAGGTTGTCGGCACAAGCGGTGTCGCCACCGGTGTCGAGAGGGTGCAGGAAACGATGGTTCCTTCATCATTTATTCTCGAACAGAACTATCCCAATCCTTTTAACCCGTCAACGTCTATCAGCTTCAGTGTCGCGCAAGCGGAAAAGATCTCTCTTCGAGTGTTCAATGTGCTCGGCCAGGTCATGGCGACCCTCGTTGACGATGTGAAACAGCCCGGTGTCTATCGAGTAACGTTTGATGCCGGTGGACTCTCAAGCGGCACGTACTTCTACCGGCTGCTGGCAGATGGTACGATCCACACAAGAAAAATGACGCTCATCAGGTGAGGTAAGGAGAAGTCAGGTTCGTATCGATGAATCAGATGTCCGACTCCTGTTGGAGACTTGGAGGGGAGGGGAGTCGGACATCTTCCATATTTGAACGGTTAGAAGTCTGACTTCTCCCATTNNCCGCACACCACACTCGCTATGTAAGGGGAAAGAATGACCAACAGGTCTTCACGCATCTATGCGCTATCATTCACCACACTCTTGATCATATCGGGATGCTCCGATATGGGAACTGAAGCACCAACCACTTCGAGCCAGCCACCACCTCCTTCACCCACGCCTGAGGTGTCGTATCTGCAACAGGTGAGGCCGATCCTTCAGCGACACGGTTGCATATCGTGTCACGGCGGCAGCGGTGGTTTGTTCGTCGAAACGCAAGCACAGATACTTCAAGGCGGACTCCATGGACCGGCGGTGAAACCAGGCAAGGCCGACTCCAGTCTGATCATTCAAAAACTCTCCACCGTTCCGCCGTTCGGCGATCGCATGCCGCAGGGCGGCCCCTATCTTCCCGATAGCACGATTCAAGTGATCCGATCTTGGATCAACCAGGGCGCAAAGAACAATTGAGAATTCATGAAGATGCAACGGGTTGGGCGACTCTACGCGGTGGGGCTCCTTGTCCTCGCGCTTGCGGTGAGCTACGGAAATCTTAACTTGCAGAAGGGGAAGAAAGAGAAGGAGATCTCCTATTCGAAGGATGTCTTCCCGATCATCAAGAAGTACTGTCTGATCTGCCATTCGTTGGAGAACGATCATCCGAGCGAACTCTTTCTCGACACGTACGAAGATATGATGAACGAGAGCCGCCACGGCAAGGCGATCTTGCCGGGCGAAGCGGAGAAAAGTCCGTTCTACCAGAAACTGCTCTCACCCCCACCCTTCGGGCGACAAATGCCTCCGTCCAGAAAGATCAAACTTACACCGGAACAAATCGAACTCCTCCGAGTATGGATCAATCAGGGAGCCAAGAACAACTGACAAGATCCCCCAAACCCAGAGCGGGTCACAGACTTCAAAGCGAGCAGGCTGTAAACAAGAAATGGATCTGATCAACACTTCGCTGATTCACAAAATCGTCCCTCCAAGCGTTGCTTCCCCCGGTCCGTATCCTACAATCATACTCCTGCACGGCCGGGGAACGAACGAGGATGATCTCCTCGGCCTGGCACCCTATCTCGATCCCCGCTTCTTTCTTGTCAGCGCGCGAGCACCTTTTCCGTTTCCGTATGGCGGCCACGCATGGTATGAGATGGCGGATGTCGGAACGCCTGTGGGGAGCGAGTTCGATGAAAGCTATCGTCGACTCCATCAATTCATCGACGACGTGCTGAAGGGCTATCCGGTCGACCCGGGGCGGATCTTTTTGTTTGGGTTCAGCATGGGAAGCATCATGTCCCTCGCCATCGGTCTGACGAACCCGGATCTGGTAAGGGGAGTCGTTGCGCACAGCGGCTATGTTCCGGAAAACACATCGCTCAAGTTCAAGTGGGATGAGCTTTCAGACCTCTCACTTTTTGTTGCCCATGGTCAGTACGATCCCGTCATCCCCATCCAGTTCGGTCGGAGAATAAGCGAATTGCTCTCCAAAACCCAGGCCGACTTCACCTACCGGGAATATCCCATTCCCCACACCATCAGCGAAGAGAGCCTCACCGACGTAGCAACATGGCTCAAGGAAAAGGCGTTAGCAGAATAGCCCACCTACTTGACGTTTCCCTCCCAAAGAGGTAGATTCGAACACGAAGTCATCCCCCACACCATTGGCAGGTCAGCCTCGATGCGAAGCGGAACACTCCGGGTGTTGATCCTTGCGCTGATCGCGTTTGTACTTCCTTCATGCGACTCTCCGATTTCGGACGAACTTGAGTCGGCAGGGGAGACCTACAAACATATCCGCGCAAGCTGGTCACCTGATGGAAAATGGATCGCCTACACTTCGATGATAGAAGGGGACCTTGGAATCTATTTGGTCGACTCGTCGGGATCGAACGGCCGCCGCATTGTTGAGGGCGAAGGAGTAGGCGTCACCTGGTCCCCGGAGGCTCGGTGGCTCGCCTTCTCCCGTGCTGCAGGTTTGTATCGGGTGAAGTCGAATGGCGATAGTCTGTTCCGATTCAACCTGAGTGCCGGTGCGATCAGACCTTCGTGGTCGAAAGATGGCGACAAGATCGCGTTCGTTCGGCTCGAGCCTGCAGATTTGCATGGAGTGTGGCTGTTCAGATCCGGAGCACAAACGAGTTCGCGCCTCATTTCTTATGGTGACTTTCCCTCCTGGCATCGAGACAACAAGCAAGTATATTTTCTCGACGTTCAATACGATGCGGTGGCCACTACCTACGTCAGTGAGGTTCTGACGATTCACGTCGATACGTATGCGATGAACACGGTTGCGAGAATTACCTCGCGTTCAGACGTCACGTTTCCCTCGATGAACGTTTCCGGCTCGTCGATGATCTACAGCTCGAAGCCGTTCGATGCCTATGCCCAGGTATGGAAATATGACATTGCGGAGAAACGCCTCATTCGCCTGACAGATGATGGGGGCGACTATCCGGCATGGAATCCCGAAGGAACAAGAATTGTCTACACGCGCCCGATGAAGGGCGATGGGGGACTTTGGGTGATGAACTCGGACGGGACGGGAAAGCGGAGGCTGACGTCGCCTTAGAAAGCCGGCTGGTGGAATGTGCCGGGAAGGCACAGTATCATGGAGGCGCTGCTGTGGCGCGGGCTTCTTGCATTGCTCGCGTTCGTTCGCTACATTGACGTCGAGATTTCAACCCGCAGAATGAAACGCCCTCAAAAGAAAACGTCAACCTCTTCGTTCGGCACATCCGGGCGGATCAGTCATGATTCCTCCCGCTTCTACAAGAGCCGCCTCTATGAAGCTCAGGGGAAAGCAGCACCGTCTTCCGTCACGGAGAACGAAATCGCCTCCGACAACCTCAATCGCATCTTCTGTAAGAGCAGCGAAGCGATGGAGGAGCTCCCCGATCAGAGCATCCATCTGATGATCACGTCCCCCCCGTACAACGTCTCGAAGGAATATGATGAAGATTTTACACTCGAAGAATATCGGCAATTGCTTCAACGAGTGTTCAAAGAGACGCACCGAGTCCTGGTAAACGGCGGAAGGGCTTGCATCAACGTCGCGAATGTGGGCCGCAAACCGTACATCCCGTTCCATGCATTCATCGCGCAGGACATGATCGAGCTCGGCTACCAGATGCGCGGCGAGATCATCTGGAACAAAGGTTCAAGTGCCGGGCCCTCGACCGCCTGGGGGAGCTGGCAGTCGGCTTCGAATCCGACACTCCGCGATGTTCATGAGTACATCCTCGTGTTCACAAAAGGAGAGTATGGCAGGAACGGAAAAAGCCGCAACAGCACCATCAGTCGTGAAGAGTTTCTCGAGCTTACAAAGAGTGTCTGGAGCTTCTCGGCGGAGTCTGCACGGCGCGTCGGACACCCTGCGCCTTTTCCCGTAGAACTTCCCCACCGACTGATTCAACTGTACAGCTTTGAGTGGGATGTGGTGCTCGATCCGTTCGCCGGCAGCGGCACCACGTGCCTCGCTGCGTTGCTCACAAACCGTCTCTTTGTCGGCTACGAGAAGAAGCTCGCCTACGTCAAGATTGCGGAGAAGAGAATTCGAGAGGCGCAAGACAACCTCGCCAGACTTACAGACTAGCAGGGCGGCGAAGAAGAACGAAATCTGCCACCAAGAACACGAAGGCACGAAGAACGGCCAGAGGCGTATGACAGCAGTTGCTAGAGCAACTGTCAAAACTGAAGGTCGATCGCTTTCCAGGTTTTTCCCCAGACCCGTTGTGACTTCGTGCCTTTGCGGCAAACAAGAAAGAGTCTTTCAGCAACCTGCCAGACAGAGCAATCACGTAACAGTCCATCAGAAACATCATTGAAACCGATCGGAACTTGATGCTTGTTTCTGCCGATCCAACAACAGAACTGAACAATTGCGGAATGACCATGAAAACCCGCTACTCCTTCTTTGCCGTCCTCATTCTGGTCGCCTCTCTCCTCATTTCCTGTAAGACGATGAAAGAATATGACGCCGCGGTCACTGCCGCGGTCGATTCACTCCGGCGCCAGCACGCGCCCGACGGACGCGTAGCGGTTTTCGACGTCGCCTGGAAACGTACGCCAAAAGGGATCCTCGTCAAGGGGGAGGTGGATAACATCAGAGCCAAGGAGGACCTCCTCGCAGCGATCGGTCTGGCGGGTGAATTAGCCACGATCGACAGCCTTAGGGTGTTACCTGATTCAAGTCTTGGCGACAGAATCTTCGGAATTGTCACACTCAGCGTTGCCAATGTTCGCAGCAAGCCGGCCCAATCCGCCGAGCTTGCCACACAAGCGATGATGGGCACGGTCGTGAAGCTGCTGAAATACCAATGGGGGTACTACTTCGCGCAGTTGCCAGACAACTACCTGGGGTGGATAGAAGACGATGCAGTGAAGGTCGGCAACAAACAAGAGGTCGAGGTGTGGCGCTCATCGCCAAAAGTGATCGCGACGGGGTACTTTGGAGTCGTTCGGAGCGAGCCGAGCACATCTGCGCTGCCGGTCTGTGATGTGGTGGCCGGTGCTCTCCTGAAACACAAGGGAACGAGAGGCTCGTGGATAGCCGTCGAGCTTGCCGACGGTCGGGCAGGCTACATCGAAGTGGGCGGTGTTGAGGAGTATGCGAAGTGGAAACGGAGTCGTGCACTCAATGGCGACAACATCGAGAAGGTCGCGAAAATGTTTGTCGGCATTCCCTACTTGTGGGGAGGCACGTCGCCGAAAGGGGTCGATTGCTCCGGCTTCACAAAGATTGTGTATCGACTAAACGGGCTCGAATTGAATCGCGACGCCGATCAGCAATCGTATATGGGCGAGGAGGTTCCCCTCGACGACGATTTCAAAGCGCTGAAGAAAGGGGACCTGCTGTTCTTCGGGCGGAAATCTTCTCCGGAGAGGCCTGAGCGCATAACTCACGTCGGAATCTACCTCGAGAACAAGAAATTCATCCATTCCTCCGGCCGCGTGAAGCTGAATAGCTTCGATCCGAAAGCGCCAGACTTCGACGAAGGGAATTTGAAACGACTTGTTCGGTCACGCCGGCTCGTGGGGACCGTGCAGATTCCCGAGGTAGCACAAAACTGACTTCATCTTCGGCCCCCAGCCGATTGAAAAAGGCCTTCCCTGTTTGCGCCGGGAAGGCCTCTTCCATCGAAGAGCCTTCTCTAAGCGCGAAGAACCCGCGCCGAGAGTCATGATCCTTCGCTTATCTTCATTCTTAGGTCTAATGTACCTGCTCAGCTTGACTCATTGCCCAATAAACACGCTAATTACACGAAGGTGAGAACCGATCAGAGAACTCTTTTATGCTGAAACAAATCATTTCTCGTCTTCCGTGCCTGCCCCGACAANNTCGGGGTCTTTCGTGGGCTGAAGAGTGTCTTTACAGGTTTCTTTCGTTGAGCAGTTACGGTTCCATCAGCTTTTCTTTACCCCGATCCCTGCTCTCTCCATCAGTGTCACCTTGCCGTCTATGACTTTCGTGCCGTCGAAGATGTCGTTGCTGATCAGCAGCGCACCGTCGAGGTCTGCCCAATCGACCATCGGCGAGAGGTGAGACGCGGCGGAAATCGCGCAGGACGTCTCCGTCATACAGCCGAGCATCACCTTCATCCCGAGTGAGCGGGCGAGCGTGAGCATCTTATGAGCCTCGCGCATGCCGGTCGATTTCATCAGCTTGATGTTGNNTGGTAGACGCCGTGCGCTTTCTTCACGTCCTCCAGACGTTGCACGGCCTCGTCCCCGACCGTTGGCAGCGGACTCCGCTCCGTCAGCCATGCGTTGTCGTCGATCCGTTCCTTCGGCATCGGTTGTTCCACCATAACGACTCCTTTCTCCTTCAGCCAGTGAATCATGTCCAGAGCGAACTGTTTGTCTTTCCATCCCTGATTCACGTCCGATGTGAGAGGCTTGTCGGTCACGGAGCGGATCGTCTCGATCATTTCTTTGTCGGTATCACGGCCCAGCTTCACCTTCAGGATCTTGAACTCCTCGGCCTCCTTCACTTTCTTTCTCACGACATCCGGCGTGTCGATGCCGATCGTAAACGAGGTGTACGGGGTCTTCAGCTTGTCGAATCCCCAGATGTTGTACCACGGTTGTCCCATCAATCGTCCGATGAGGTCGTGGAGAGCGATGTCGACGGAAGCCTTGGCAGCAGGGTTACCTGGGGCGATGAGGTCGATGTCGTGAAGGATNNATATCCGACCTTCCCGTCGTACTCGATCTCAGTAAGCACAACGGGCGTCGTGGTGCGCGACATGGTCGCGATGGTGAACACGTGTTTCAGTTCAAGCGTATACGGTCGGAACGATAGTTTCATCCGGGGGGATTTTGACTGGGGGACATACGTCCGGCCGAGCTCCGGGAGGAAGTTGCCACTGACTGCGGCAGACGCTGCCAGGAGTGTCGATGTTTTGAGGAAGCCACGACGATTCTGGTTCATGTTTAGTCCTGTTCTTCGATTGAAGTGTTCTGGTTACGCTGCAGAGCGAAAACCACCCCGAGATCCAATGGTTTTGACCCGGCTCCGAGGGTTCACGGTGCGGAAGATGTCGTTTTCGGCTGAGCTTGAGGGATTCGATTCGAACGAAAGTTAGAAAAAAGGTGGAAGAATTCAAAGGGATTGGATTCCCATCCCCTCCTGTTGAAACCTCCCGGACGACGCGGTTGCTTCCGACGAACCACCTTTGTATCTTCTGGCAGTGATGTTTGGGTCAAGGGAACGAGGAGGTGGTAATGAAAAAAAATATCCTCTTGGTTGACGACGAGCCATCGTGGCTCAAGAGCGTCAGCCAATTGCTTCGAAGGAAGGGCTATCAGGTGAAAGAGGCGGCGAGCGCTGCGGAAGCCCTCGTGACGCTCGCGAAATACAAGCCCGACCTGATCGTGAGCGACCTGCGAATGCCGGACATGAATGGATTCGATTTTCTTGAGAAGGTCAAGAAGCTCCCGAAGATGTCGATGACGCCCGTGGTGTTTCTCTCTGCAATAGACGATTTCCACGCCAAGAAAGTGGCGAAGGAACTCGGAGCGGTCGCTTGCATCCCCAAACCATTCAACAAAGATGAGGTTATCCCCACACTGGAGAAGTACCTCCCACACTAACGTCCTCGCCCATCTTCTTCCCTCCGTTTTGTGTGATGGGGAAGCTTGCTATTCACTGCTCCTCGTGGTAACTTTTTTCCGCCAACGATTTTCGCCCCATGCGCTTTAGCCTTAAGAAAATAAGAAAGTTCCGCACGTCCCTCGGCCCGGTTGAACAAGCACAAGTCGTTGCTTCCACCGCAGTTGTCGTGGCGCTCGTCACGATTGTGACCGTAAGAATTACAAGCGGGTACACCCTCGAATGGCTCCTCTTTGGAAGCGTGCTCACGGTCGGTATCTTTGGATTTCTCATCGTTGTGTTCACATTGAAGTACGGGCGACTGCTTGAGGAGCAAAAACAGGAGCTCGTGGCGCTGAACACGATTGCCGAAGCCGTCAATAGATCGGTTGAGATCGACTATCTTCTGGAAAACGCTCTCCGGGAAGTCAAGCGCCTGCTGGATGTAGAGCATGGATGGATCTATCACCTCGAGGGGAAGCGACTTCTCCTGAAAGCAAGCCGCGGAGAGGAGACGGTTCGAGTCGCCATCGTGAAGCCGGCTGTCGACGTCGATGACCCGGACCTCGCGTGGATTCGAGCACCCCGCATCGAGAAGCGCCTCCGCAAGCGGAACAGGGATGATGCGTGGAAGTTTGGCCAGATCGAAGCATGGGCATCCGTTCCGATGATGATGAAGGATAAGTTCGCGGGTGTCATGGTCGTTGCGAGTACCGATAGGGCTGATCTGACGCAGAAGCAACTCGACTTGATGAGCGCCTTTGCGAACCAGATCGGAGTGGGTCTCGAGAATGCGGAGCTCTTCGAGCAGCTTCGTCGCTCCGAGGAGCGCTACATGGATTTGTTCGAACACTCGCCGGACATGTACCACATCGTCAACCGTGAAGGGATGATCGTGAGCTGCAACCAAACGGAAGGAGACAGGCTCGGCTACCGCAAGGACGAGCTTGTGGGACAGCCGGTGCTGAAACTCTATCCGGTCTCCTATCACGTCGCGGCGAAAAAGCTCCTGGAGGAAATCTTCCAGCACAACCAGGAGGTCTCCGGGCTTGAGGAACAGATGGTGACAAAGGCCGGGGAGTTGATCGACGTCAGCGTCAATACGTCCATCGTCTACGGCGAGGAACACAAGCCGCTTTTCATGCGGGCGGTGGCGCGGGATATCACGGAGAAGAAGAAACTCGAATTGAAGATCCTGCACGCGCAGCGCATTGACAGTATCGGCAATCTGGCAGGGGGGGTTGCACACGATTTCAATAACATCCTGACCTCCATTCTTGGTTCGACCGCCCTGATGAAGCGAAAGCTGAAGAAAGGCGAAACGTGGTATCGGTTTGTGGACATTATCGAAACGGCGGCGAAACGGGGAGCCGGACTTACCCGACAGCTCCTTACGTTTGCACGCAAGAGCACCGTGCAGTTCCGACCGATCGTGATCAATGAAATCATCGAGGAGACGGTCCATCTGTTCGAGCGAAGCGTCGACAAAACCATCGAAGTGAAAAAGAACCTCACAAACGTGATGACGATCGTCAACGGCGATGATGGTCAGGTTCAGCAGGCGATCCTGAATCTCCTGATCAACGCCCGCGATGCAATGCCGGAGGGGGGCGTGATCACCGTGAAGAGCGAACAGGTTCATTTTGACGGACGCGCGCCGAATATGCTGGTGGAGGCGAAAGAGGGAGACTATGTCGCGCTCTCCATCCTGGACACTGGATTGGGGATGGAACGCCACGTGCAGCAAAGGATGTTTGAGCCGTTCTTTACAACGAAGGATCAGGGAAAGGGGACGGGGCTCGGTCTCTCCGTCGTCTACGGGGTTGTCAACTCTCACAACGGGTTCATCACCGTTCAAAGCGAGCCGCGGAGAGGTTCAATGTTCACACTCTTTTTTCCGATCCTGCCCGAGATGGAGAAGTTGCGGCGCACCGCGAGACAATCCCGACTCGAACGTGGCGATGAACGCGTGCTTGTTGTCGACGACGAGGAGCATGTCGGCGAGGTCATCGGGGGAATGTTGAAAGACCTCGGCTACAAAGTGACGGTCGTGAACAGCGGCGCCGAGGCTCTCGCGGCGATGGGGAAACGCAAACGATTCGACGCCGTCGTGCTCGATATGAATATGCCGGCCATGGGGGGGCGCGATGCGTTCTACAAGCTGAAGGGACTCCATCCTGACCTTCGGGTGATCATCTCAACGGGGTACAGCAACACGAGCCTCGACGGATCACCGCTCCGCAATGCCGTGGATGGCGTGCTGCAGAAACCGTATCAGCTTGAAGAACTTTCGAAGACGATGCGAGAAGCGTTTGATCGGCGGAAGAACGGCGAGTAAGCTGCCCCGAAGTTCGAAGGGGTTTTGCTCAACCTCGCGGCGCGAGGTCTTCCGATCGGATGGTCAGGGCATCGTTGGGGATTCTTGCAACTCGCGGGAATAATCGCTACCATCTCACAGATGAACGAAGGGGCGTTGCGCCGTCAGCGAGCATCTTCACACTCCCAACGAACGAGTCTTGTATGAGCCTGGAGGAATTTGGCGCGCACCTGCGGAAGCAGCGAGAACAGCGAAAGCTCACGCTAACGAACATCTCCGAGGCGACTCGCATCAATGTAAGATTTCTCGAGGCAATCGAAAGGGGAAAAGTCTCCGCTCTTCCACAGGCATACATCAGAGCGTTCATCCGAGCCTATGCATGGGCGATTGACGCTGATCCCGAAGAAGTTATCCGTCAGTACGATGAGACGCATCAAGAGAACCAGGCCTCGGCAGCGCATCAGGTTGCACGCTCGAAACAAGAACCAGTCGGTCCGGTCGACAAGCGCAAACCCGTCGATCTTTCCCACCCCAGATTTCTTTCGCGCGACATTTCCCTCGCTACACTCGCCGTCGTCGTCATCGCGGCAGTCATCTATTTCTCCAATTCGGGGAGTGATCTCTCCGCGCAGAGAGATCCTTTGGAAGTTCCCTTTGACAAGGTCGTTCAAGAGTCGGAAGCGGCTCTGGTGAAGCCCGAGTCCGTGACCACTCCTCCCATCATCGCCGCCGCAATGCTCGAGGACAGTCTGCGGCTGGAGATGACAACCCTCGACTCCGTTTGGATGATGATCGTCATCGACAAAACGCGAAAGGGGGAATATCTCTTTCCTCCGAATCGAAAACGATCGTGGGTCGGAAAAGACCAATTCGTGATCTCCATGGGGAATGCGGGGAACGCCACCTTCAAGCTGAACGGCAAAGATCTTGGCCTGCTCGGGAGACGTGGTACCGTTGTGCGCGAGGTCGTCGTGACGGATGAGGGCATCAGGCGAATCGAATAAGTTCTTTGAATCTCTATGCCATCCAAATCTGCCGGTCCGGCCATCGCAAAGCGGATGGAGAAGTTACGGGCGCAACTGCGAGAGCACGATCACCGATACTACGTTCTTGCTGAACCGACCATCTCTGACGAAGAGTACGATCGACTGATGCGGGAGTTGGTCGATCTGGAAACAACGCATCCGGATCTGGTCACCCCCGACTCCCCCAGCCATCGAGTCGGCGGGCTCCCGACGAAGGAGTTTCCGACAGTAGCTCACGCCGTGCCGATGCTCAGCCTCTCCAACACCTACAACGAAGGCGAGGTGAGGGATTTTGATCGACGCGTTCGGATGTTGCTGGGCAAAGAGCCGTTCCGATATGTATGCGAGTTGAAATTTGACGGCGTTGCTGTCAGCCTTCTCTATCGTGAGAGTGTGCTGGCCCGCGGTGCGACGCGCGGAGACGGCGTCCGGGGGGATGAGATTACACAGAATTTGAAAACCATCCGGTCAATTCCCCTGAGAACCTTCTCGAAGAAGAAGGGGATGGAGGATTTTGAAGTTCGCGGGGAAGTGTTGATGGAGAGAGAAGATTTTCGACGAATGAATGAGGAGCGCGATCTGGCGGGAGAAAAGATGTTTATCAATCCGCGCAACTCCGCGGCGGGAACCCTGAAGTTGCAGGATCCAAAAATTGTCGCTTCCCGACCGTTGAAATTCTTTGCATATTACATTCGGTCGGAAATGGTCGAGCTCTCAAGCCACTACGAGAACCTCAAGCTTCTTCGAACGCTCGGTTTCCCGGTCAGCGAGCACGCTCGCCTTTGTGGAAGCATTGGCGACGTGATCGAATACTGGAAGGAATGGGAAGAACGGCGAGAGGATCTGCCGTATGACATCGACGGTGTCGTCGTCAAAGTAGACTCTCTTCGACAGCAGGACCGCTTGGGGGCAATCGCGAAAAGCCCCCGCTGGGCAATCGCTTTTAAGTTTGCCGCCCGTCAGGCAACGACGGTTCTCAGAGAAGTCACGCTGCAAGTGGGGCGCGTAGGGACGGTCACGCCGGTGGCAGAGCTCGAACCGGTGTTTATCGGCGGTACGACCGTCTCAAGGGCGACGCTCCACAACGAAGACTATATCAAGGAACTTGACATTCGCCCCGGTGATACGGTCGTCGTTGAAAAAGGGGGAGACGTCATCCCGAAAGTCAGCGGGGTGAATCTCCAACGCAGGACGTCAGGCTCTGCACCCTTCTCGATGCCAAATGTCTGTCCGGAGTGTGGGTCGAGGATCTTTCGGCCGGAGGGCGAAGCAAACTACTATTGCGAAAACGGCGATTGCCCGGCGCAAGTCAAAGGTCGGATCCAGCACTTTGCGCATCGGGGAGCGATGGATATTGAGGGGCTCGGTGAGGCCGTTGTCGACCAACTCGTCAACGCGGGATTTGTCAGGACCTACACCGACCTGTACGAGTTACACAAGAAGCGTGAACAACTCGTGAGCCTTGAGCGGTGGGGAGCGAAGAGCGTGGACAACCTGCTGGCGGCAGTCGAGGGAAGTAAGCAACGGCCGTTCTCGCGGGTGTTGTTTGCGATGGGGATCAGGCACGTTGGTGCCGGAGTGGCCCAATTGATTGTGGGCCGCTTCCACACGATCGATGAGCTTCTGACCGCTTCCCAGCAAGAGATCGAGCAGATTCAGGGCGTCGGCCCTCGCATCGCGGAGAGCATCCGCCGCTTCCTCGACGACCAGCACAATCGGAAGAACATTGAGCGATTGAGGAATGCCGGCCTTCGCCTGAGGGAGGAGCAGAAGCGCGTAGCGAGTGGTTCACCGTTCCTCGGCAAGACGCTCGTCTTGACGGGAACGCTTTCATCCATGTCGCGGGAAGATGCAAAACGGAAGATTGAAGATCTGGGGGGACATGTCGCATCGAGCGTAAGCTCGAATACGGACTTCGTCGTCGTGGGGGAGGAACCCGGATCGAAATACGACAAGGCAAAGAAGCTCGGCGTCAGGACGTTGGACGAAAAGGATTTTCTCTCGTTGCTGAAGAAGGTCTCATAGGAACCATTAACTACTCGAAGGGGGTATCATGAGAACTAACAATGCGCGGACCGTATCTGTTGTGCTACTTCTCATTCTTGCAGTAAGTTGGGCGAACAGCCAGATGCGAACGGGGAAACTGGGGCTCGGTCTGGGAGGGACCACCTATTTCCTTCAGTCCGACTACAAAACAAGTGACCTCTCCGCCGGGGGTGCGGTGAATCTGACGTATTCCGTAGCTGAGAACATCGGACTTCGCTCTTCTCTGGGATTCGGCTACTTCCAGGGGAAGGACGCTCTCGGCACGTCGTTGGAGACAAGCGCAAGTCATTGGAACATGGCAGCGAGCTATGATTTCATGCCTCACGATCAATTCAGTCCTTTTCTATCGGCCGGAGCCGGGCTCCTCTTCTTCGATCCGCGAACGAAAACGGGCAACGCACTGACGGGCGGCGGCAGCGCACGCTTCGACATCAACTTTTTGGGAGGCGCGGGGTTCGATTACTTCTTCGATGAATTCTGGGCACTGACGGTCAGTGCGGAGGGGGCACTCGGATTCACCGACCAATTGGATGGGATCAAGGGCGGCGGGAACGACGGCTATGTCCGTTTCACCGTCGGCATACGCTATCATTTCTTCGACGAGGATTTCGTTCGCCGTATGATCGACGCGTTTGGAAGGCGGGGCAAGTGACCTGCCACAAGTCTTGCCGGTGATTCATGTTTGAAGGACCTCGACTGGGAATCGGGATTTGGTACGCGCGACTCCGCTATCGAAGAACCAGGGAACCTGTAATTCGGTTTACGGACGCGGTCTCGCACGCGAATCGAGCGCTCGTGTTGCTTCCCGAAGCGACTGCGGATCCTTCCGCCGTTGACGAAGTATTCCATTTCCTTCGTGAGAAGTTTCGGCGGAACAAGGTGACGCTCATCGCCCGCAAGGAGTTGAGATCGTCGTTTCCCGATGCGCGCGGCTTCGAGATGCTCTCATATGCGACCGAGGAGTTGAACGCGTGGTACATCCCGCGGTCGGAGTTGCTTCGAAAGATGAAAAAGAGTACATTCGACGTGGCATTCGATCTGAATATCGGGTTCACATTGCCGAGCGCGTTCCTCTGTCGCGCATCTCAGGCTCCGGTGCGGATCAGCTTCACCAAACCATACGCCGACGACTTTTACAACTTCCAAATCCAAACTCAAAACAACGGCAACCTCAATCAGGCGTATTCTCATCTGCTAAGATGTGTTGAAATGTTCTGATGCCGGAGCGCCGACGGCCATCGGAAGTGGGCAAACCCCGAACTGCCGGGGTTTTCAAGGAGGAGTTCATGGAATTCGAAGTGAAGAAAAATGGCGACGCCACCATTCTGAAGATCAAAGAGCGCAAGCTCGATGCGAGCATCTCGCCCGAGCTGAAAGGGGAATTCCTTGTGCTGTGCAGCCCGCAGACAAAACACCTCGTTATCGACCTGAGCGAGGTCGAGTTCTGTGACAGCAGCGGCCTGAGTGCGCTCCTCATCGCCGAACGAAAAATGAGGGAAAACGGCGGGGTCGTCAAGCTCGCAGGCCTGCAGAAGAAAGTGCTGTCACTCATCCGTATTTCCCGCCTCGATCGCGCCTTCCGCATTCACGATACCGTCGCCAAAGCGCTCCGGTCGTAACCGATCCTGTCTTCCTCACTCTTGTTGGTGGTGCGCTCACCCTGGGCAACACCGACGCGCTCACGTAAGGACCTCTCTATGTCTATGGGCTTTTCCTTCCTCGACTACGGCATCGTCGGAGTCTACCTGATTGGCGTCACTGTTGCCGGAGTGATCCTCGCCGGCAAGCAACGCACCTCGCGCGATTACTTCCTCGGCGGGAAAAAGATGGTCTGGTGGTCGGTCGGCTTCTCCATTGTTGCCAGCGAGACCAGCACGCTGACGTTCATCAGCATTCCGGGACTTGCGTACAAGAGCGACATGCATTTTCTCCAGCTCGCCTTCGGCTATTTCATCGGACGACTGCTCGTGAGCGTCGTGTTTATTCCTGCTTACTACAAAGGCGATCTGGAAACCGCGTACGATTTCCTCGGAAAACGGTTCGGGATGTCACTCCGAAAATTCACCTCCTCGGTGTTCATCGTCACCCGCGTGTTGGCTTCCGGCGTGCGACTGTTTGCCACGGCCATCCCCGTCCACCTGATCACCGGATTCGACTATGTCACCAGCATCCTCTTAATCGGCGTGTTCACCCTCATCTACACGTATCTTGGCGGACTCAAGGCCGTCGTGGCCATGGATGTGGTGCAGCTCTTCATCTATCTGAGCGGCGCGGCAGCTTCAATGTGGATCATCCTGAATCATCTTCCCAACGGCTGGGCTGACGTGGTAAGCGCCGCGGGCGCGAACGGAGGGGACAAGCTCTCGATCTTCAATCTTACTTGGGGAAGCTCGATCTGGGAGTTTCTCGCCGCTCCCTACACGCTTGTGGGCGGTTTGCTGGGGGGGACGTTCCTGACGATGGCCTCGCATGGCACGGATCAGCTTCTCGTCCAACGATTGCTCGGGTGCAAGACGCGTTGGGACAGCCAACGTGCGCTGATGTTGGATGCGACGGTCATCGTGCTTCAATTCGCGTTCTTCCTGGTTCTCGGCTTGTGCCTGTTCGCCTTCTACGGCGGAGCCACCGTTCAACAGCTCGGGTTAACCTCCTCCGACGAGATCTTCCCGAAATTCATTATTGAACATCTTCCAACCGGCATTGCCGGGTTGGTCGTCGCAGGCGTGCTGGCATCCGCCATGGGTACGCTTTCATCGTCGATCAGCTCCCTGGCGTCGGCGACCTATCTCGATCTGTTCAAGTTCACGGCAAAAGGAAAGACGCTCGATGAGAGGACGGAGGTCAAGTGGTCGAAGATCTTTACCCTGCTGTGGGGGATCGTTCTGATCGGCGGGGCGATGCTCTTTACCGATACGAAGAACCCCGTCGTCGAGCTCGGCTTGAAGATTGCATCCTTTACGTACGGTGGGTTGCTCGGCACGTTCTTCCTTGGCCTCTTGTTCAAACAGACCAACGAGCGCGACGCCTTTACCGGATTCGTTGCAGGAATTCTCTCGATGGTCGCGGTGCTGACGTTCACACGAGTCGATTTCACATGGCACACGTTCATCGGCTGCACGGTGACGATCCTCATTGGCAATCTGAGCGGGATGCTGCGCGGCGGAACCGTGCCGGCCGCCGAACCGAGCGAAGTCCATGATCAGTCATGAAACGACCCGTTACATCTGGCCTGCGTCGCGGCGATCGCAAGCAGCGCCCCGATCTTGATCGACAGATCGCGAGCTACTTCGACTTTCTCCGGCTCGAGAAAGGCGTCAGCACCAATACGGTGCACTCCTACCAATTTGATCTTTCCAAGTACCGCGCCTTTCTGGACGAACACGGCATCACATCGGCTGTGAGCGTAACCGAGGAGCGCATCAGCGATTTTCTCAAACATCTTTCGAGAAAGAATCTCTCCTCCCGGACAATCTCCCGAATCCTTTCTGCCGTCAGAGGTTTTCACCGGTTCCTCATCGGTGAGGGTGAGCATGATGACGATCCGACGGCAGATGTCAATACACCAAAGCGCTCCAAGACGCTCCCCGGTGTTCTGAGTCTCGCCGAGATCGACGCGATGCTACAGCAGCCCGACACGCGAAAGCCGCTCGGGTTGCGAGACCGGGCAATGCTGGAGGTGCTTTACGCCACGGGCGTTCGGGTTTCTGAATTAACGAATCTGGCTCGTTCCAATCTTCTGCTCGATGACGAGCTGGTGCTGGTTTTTGGGAAGGGTTCGAAGGAGAGGCTCGTGCCGATCGGGAAATCGGCCATCACGTGGGTCCAGAAGTACCAGAGCGAGGGCCGCGTCCACTTGAAGAAAGAAGGAAAGTCGCACGACGTGCTCTTCTTGAATTATCGCGGCGGAAAGCTGACGAGGGCAGCCGTTCGGGATATGGTGGAGAAGTACGCAAAGGCCGCCGGCATCAAGAAGGAAGTTCATCCCCATACGTTTCGGCATTCGTTTGCGACGCACTGGCTGGAGAACGCGGAAGGGTCGCATGAGGTGGCATTGAGGCGGCTACAGGAATTGCTGGGACATAACGATGTGAAAACGACGATGATTTATCTGCATCTGCTGCCTCGGAAGACGGATGTGGTGAGTCCGTTGGATTCGCGGCCACAGATGATGGTGTTGAAGTCGGCATAGTTTTTTTATTGTATTCGAAGGGTGGGATGTAATGGCGTCACCTACAGCTAGGGGCAGGATGATTCGCAGGAGTATTTCGGAGTCAGTGAATTTTTCCCGTTTGTCGGCGGAAGCGGCGGTGTTGTTTGTTTTGTTGGTCCCTCATTTTAATGCCCACGGGAAAATGCCTGGTGGCCCC
>DMMN01000356.1 GCA_003453835.1 Bacteroidota bacterium
GGGATGAACCAAGCCCGGAAGAAACGGACCTGCCGCTTCTGCGATAGCAAGGAAAACTATGTGGACTACAAAAACGAGAAGAGACTGCAACGCTTCGTCTCTGAGCAGGGGCGTGTGATCCCAAAGCGTATCACGGGAACGTGTGCGAGACATCAGCGAATGCTCGTCACCGCGATCAAACGGGCGCGGCATCTGGCGCTCCTCCCCTACGTCGCAGATGCAGTAAAGTAAACCAAGTGTGCAGAACTATTCGATCGAAGGAACTTCAGTATGAAAGTCATTCTACGGCAGGACTTCGAGCAGCTCGGTCACGTCGGCGATGTGGTCGATGTGAAGAACGGCTACGCTCGAAACTATCTTATCCCACGAAAGATCGCCTATGTTGCGACCGACAGCAGCATCCTGAGACTGGAAGAAGAAAAGAAGCAGCAGACGAAGCGTTCGGAGAAGGAGAAAAGAAGCTCCGAGAAGCTCGCCTCGGAGATCGAAAAGGTCTCTCTCACCATTCAGATGAAGGTGGGCGAGGACGACAAGCTGTTCGGCTCCGTCACATCGCAGATGATCGCCGACTCTCTCAGGGAGAAAGGCTTTACACTCGACAAACGCCAGATTGAGATCGAAGACTCGATCAAAGCTCTCGGCATCTACACCGTTCCCATCAAGCTGCCCGGAAGTGTCACGGGAACTATCAAAGTCTGGGTCGTTCGAGAATAACTTCCCGATCCATCGTGGCAACTCCATACACTAGCCCGTCCAGAGTCTGGACGGGCTTTCTTATGCCCTGGAATGGGTATTGCGCATTCATGTTCTCTGACATTCTGAGGCAAGGCTGACGAGACTACTCGCCCAAAAGAAATCAGTCTGACCGCAGCGAGAGGCCGTTCTAAATGTAGGTCGGCCTGCCCCGACGCGATTGAGTCTTAGAAATCATTGTCATTGCACAGATTCTGGATGAAACACTCCAGTCACTAAGTACTCAAGTTGACCGCTTCGCNNCGACAGCAATTGACCCCAACAATAATTCGCTTTTCCTGAGGCGGTCAACTTGAGTAAGTACTTTTTGGACGGCCTCGAGCGATGTCGAAGACTGCACTCCTACAGCCACACCGAACACGCTTCAACTTCGTCGCGCTCGGCTCCCGGACTCGCTTCACTTCCCTGAACTCGGCTGAATTTTTCTTCGTTCCCAGCAGGATTGGCAATCTGTCTCCAGAGCTTGTCGAGTTTACGTAGCCTAAAGAGTCAGTCTGCGCGTAGTGAGCCCAGACGATTCTTGTCGGGGCGAACAAAGTCGAAGACTGCGCAGAGTGCAGGCTTCTTGCATCACCCCCTTCGACTTCGTCCCGACAGAAACCGTCGGGACTTCGCTCAGGGTGACTTCAAGTCTGTACTTTTCCGGCCAAAGTAGGCTTGTGCAGAGCTTACCTTGACTTTTGGAGCAAAAAATGCCTAAATTTGTCACAGTTTTGCAGTGATAGCGCATGAGAAATGAATAATCTGAGAGGAAGTCTTGCTCCATGAGTGAAAAAACAGTTCAGAGTCTTAGTGAGGTAACGATCCGGTTCGCCGGCGATTCGGGCGACGGCATGCAGCTCACAGGCACCCAGTTTACGAACACGACCGCGATCCTTGGCAATGACCTCAGCACCCTTCCCGACTATCCCGCGGAAATCCGGGCCCCTGCAGGGACGCTCTTCGGCGTCAGCGGATTTCAAATCCACTTCGGCAGCATGGAGATTCACACGCCGGGTGATCAATGCGACGTGCTCGTGGCAATGAACGCCGCCGCTTTGAAGGTCAATCTCGTCAGCCTTATCGATGGCGGTACCATCATCGTCAATACCGACGGCTTCAACGATAAGAACCTCAAGCTCTCCGGCTACAAAGAGAACCCCCTCCGGAACGGTTCTCTGGACAGATACCGCGTCTTCGAGGTTGACATTACAAAATTGACCGCCCTCGCGCTCCAAGACTTGAATCTATCGAGCAAGATGGTGGATCGATCCAAGAATTTCTTTGCCCTCGGCATGATGTATTGGATGTACAACCGACCGATGGAGCCGACGATTGAGTGGATCAACGGCAAGTTCGTCAACAAGCCTGAGATCAAGGAGGCGAACTTGCGAGTGCTGAAGGCCGGATGGAACTACGGAGAGACGACGGAGATCTTTGCGGTTCGCTATGAAGTCGGACCCGCAAAACTCGCGCCCGGAAGATACCGAAACATCACTGGAAACCAAGCGGTTGCCTGGGGGATGATGGCTGCCGCAAAAAAGGCAAACCTCGAGTTGTTTCTTGGCAGCTACCCGATTACTCCGGCAAGTGATATTCTCCACGAGCTCTCCATCTATAAGCAGTTTGGCGTGAAGACATTCCAGGCCGAGGATGAGATCGCAGGCATTTGCTCGGCCCTCGGCGCTTCCTTTGGCGGGGCACTTGGCGTGACCACAACGAGCGGGCCAGGCGTCGCTCTCAAGTCCGAGGCAATTGGTCTGGCGGTCATGGTGGAATTGCCGCTTGTCATTGTAAATGTCCAACGAGGAGGACCAAGTACCGGTCTCCCGACCAAAACCGAGCAATCGGATCTCTTGCAGGCACTCTACGGACGCAATGGCGAGGCCCCCGTTCCCATTGTCGCGGCTTCGACACCGGCGGACTGCTTCGATGCAGTGTTTGAAGCTTCCCGCCTTGCGTTGAAGTTCATGACCCCAGTCTTCTGCCTGACCGACGGCTATCTGGGGAATGGATCCGAGCCATGGCTCATCCCGGACTACAACTCCCTTCCCGATATCGCTTGCTCCTTCAGGAAGGATGCCGAGGGATTCTTCCCGTACCTGCGCGATGAGCAAACGCTGGCTCGTCCTTGGGTCATTCCGGGAACGCCCGGGCTCGAGCACCGGATAGGCGGGCTTGAGAAACAGCATATCACCGGGAACGTCAGCTACGATCCGGCGAACCACGAGCTGATGACGAAACTGCGCGCAGAAAAAGTGGAACGCATCGCCGATGACATCCCGCCGGCAACGGTCGAAGGGGATGACCACGGGGAAGTTCTCGTCGTCGGGTGGGGCGGGACATACGGAGCCATTAAGACGGCCGTTATGCGACATCGGCAGAAGGGACATTCTGTGTCGCACCTCCATCTGCGCTATGTGAATCCGATGCAGAAGAACGTCGGCGAGATTCTGTACAGGTTCAAACACATCTTGGTGCCGGAGCTGAACCTTGGTCAGCTCGTGAAGGTCTTGCGCGCAAAGTATCTCGTTCCGGCGACGGGGCTCAACAAGATCCAGGGGCTGCCATTCAAGGCAATCGAGATTGAGAAGAAGATTGATGAAATACTGAAAGGGAATGCATGAACACGCTCGTTGAAGATACTCTGAAAGCAACCGCAATAGACCAGCCAAAGTACAGCGCCAAAGATTTCCAGAGCGATCAGGACGTCCGATGGTGCCCGGGATGCGGCGATTACTCCATTCTCGCGCAGACCCAACGCGTCATGCCCGAGCTTGGAATTCCAAAACACAAGATGGTGTTCGTTTCCGGCATCGGCTGCTCAAGCCGCTTTCCATACTACATGAATACTTACGGCTTCCATAGCATTCATGGTCGGGCGACGGCAATTGCCTCCGGACTCAAGATGGCTCGTCCCGACCTTTCTGTTTGGGTCGTTACCGGCGACGGCGACGGAATGAGCATCGGCGGCAATCACTTCATCCATTTGATGCGCCGCAACATCGATGTTAACGTCCTCCTCTTCAACAATCAGATCTACGGATTGACCAAGGGACAGTACTCTCCGACTTCCGAAAAAGGAAAGATCACCAAATCGACTCCCTATGGATCGCTCGATTATCCGTTCAATCCGGCCTCCCTGGCGCTGGGGGCCAGCGCGACGTTCGTCGCGCGCTCGCTCGACCGCGATCCCCGGCACATGCAAACCATCATTCGAAGGGCCGCCGATCACCGCGGAACTTCGTTCGTCGAGATCTACCAGAACTGCAATGTCTTCAACGACGGCGCGTTCTACCAGTTCACGGAAAAAGAAAGCAAAGACGAGAGCGTCGTCTTCATCGAGCACGGGAAGCCTCTCGTCTTCGGCAAAGAGAAGGACAAAGGGATCCGACTGAACGGATTCAGCCCCGAAGTCGTTTCGCTGAAGGATGGATCATGGTCAGTAAGTGATCTCCTGGTTCATGACGAAAAGGACACAACGCTTTCCTTCATCCTTGCCGACATGACCTACAAACCGGGGCTGCCGAGACCCGTGGGCATCTTCCTGGCGTTGGATCGCCCCGTCTATGAAGAAGAGATGGTTCGACAAATCAATTTCGCTCAGGAGAAACAATCCGATGGCGATATGGCGAAATTGCTGAACTCAGGGGACACGTGGATCGTCCAGTAGCGGGGTAAACCTCTTCGAAAAGGTGTGGCTGATCGTGTCGGTCACACCTTTTTTGTTAGTCACGTACACCTGCGGTGAAGCGCCGCGCGAGGCACGCACGCCGATCTTCAACGATCTGAACAGTAGTCCGGGAGAAGAGAGAGATTGCAGCAGGAATTTGAAGCTCTGAGAAAGATCATCGATGAGAAGCGCCGCTTTGTCCTGACGACCCACGTCAATCCGGACGCAGACGGGATTGGGTCAGAACTCGCCCTCGCCGCGTTTCTAAACGCCAGGGGAAAAGAGACATCGATCCTCAATCACCACGCAACCCCTTGGCACTGCCGGTTCCTCGATCCCCCGCGACGCGTTGCTGAATTCGATGAGAGAAGAGACTCCCCGCTACTCCTCGATGCCGAAGTGATCTTCGTCCTCGATGCTAATCATCCGGATCGGCTGGGGAGTCTGAAGCCCTTCGTCCTCCAGAGTCGCGCTTTCAAGATTTGCATCGACCATCATCTCGAGGGGGACGACTTCGCCGGCCTGAATTTGATCGACGAAGCCTCGGCAGCCACCGGCGAAATCCTCTACCGACTTCTCACCTTCATCGACGAGAAAGCCATTACGGAAGAGATCGCCACGTGTTTGTACACCGCGATCATGACCGATACCGGATCGTTCCGCTTTCCAAAGACGAATCCGGAGTTGCATCGAATCGTGGCGGACTTGATCGAGCGAGGTGCCGACCCAGTGAGGACATATCAACAGGTGTACGAACGGAGCACCTCAGGCCGTCTGAGGTTGCTCGGCAGAGCCCTTGCAGGCCTGACAATGGCTCATCATGACAAGCTCGCGTATTTTGTCGTCACCCGCGAGATGTTCAGGGAAACGGGGACGAACGAAGCCGATACGGACAACTTCATCTCGTCTGCGCTGACGATAGAAGGCGTGCAGATCGGATTGATGTTTACGGAAATGCCGGATTGTGTGAAGATCAGCTTCCGTTCCAAAGGGGATATCCCCATCAATCTTCTTGCACGCGACTTTGGTGGAAACGGTCACAAGAACGCAGCAGGAGCAAGGGTGCACAATGACAAGCTTGTGGAAATCATAGCCCGAGTTCTTGAACGGTCACAGCATTATATACCATAAAGGGGAAGACATGCGGCTCACGTTTCGTCGATCGTCACTCAGCAGGATTAAAACGGACCTCCTCGCGCTCTTCCTTCATCAGGACGAAAGAACATTCAAGAAAGAAATCGCTGAGTATTCGAAGAAGCTTGGCGCTCGTTTTTCGCCCGTGGATGCAGGAGATTTTTCGGGGAAAGAAGGGGAGGCTGCGCTTGTCTATCTGCAAAAAGGATCGGCTGCACGCAGGCTCCTGCTCGTCGGAGTCGGTGAATCAAGAAACGCCACGCTCGAAAAGTATCGACGCGCAGCGGCAGTCGCCGCGAAACGTGCCAGATCCCTCAAAGCAAAACAAGTTGCACTGTATCTCCCGCCACTATCTTCCCATGTGGCTGAAGGAATGTTCGCGTTCGCCGAGGGAGCGTATCTCTCCCTTTACAGATTCGACAAGTACCTCACCAAAAAAAGCGGGGCGAATGCTAATTCAAAAGTGGAGGAGATCGTGCTCTGCAGCGACAAGCCGCGGATGGTGAAGGTCGGAGCGAGCGCAATTCAACAGGCGCAAGTTGTGTGTGAAGCTACGTGCCTCGCGCGCGATCTTTCGAACGCACCGGGGAACGAGATTTACCCGGAGACCCTTGCCGAGGCGGCCCGGCAATCGGCGGAACGGTCCGGCTACACCGCAACGGTGCTGGATGAGAGGGAGATCAAAGATCTGGGAATGGGTGGCATCGTCGGCGTGTCTCTGGGGAGTTCCCGCCCCCCTCGGCTCATCATCCTGGAGTACGGCCCCTCATCCGGCAAAACGATGGTGTTGGTTGGGAAGGGAGTCACCTTTGATACCGGCGGCATCTCGATCAAACCATCTGCAGGTATGGCCGAAATGAAAATGGATATGGCGGGAGCGGCGGCCGTCATCGGAACGTTTGAAGCCGTTGCACGGCTAAAGCTTCCCATCCATCTGGTCGGTTTGATTCCGGCAGTGGAAAACATGCCGGGAGGAAACTCAATCCGTCCGGGGGACATTCTGCGTCACTTCGACGGGAAAACATCCGAAGTCGACAATACCGACGCCGAGGGGCGCTTGATTCTCGCCGACGCTCTGGCGTATGCGGAAAAATTCAAGCCTGCCGCTGTCATCGATTTGGCCACCTTGACGGGAGCTTGCGTCGTTGCACTCGGACATCATGCAAGCGGGATGATGGGCAACGACGAGAATCTCATGGGAAGATTGAAAAAAGCCGGCGACAAGACGTACGAACGCGTCTGGCCGCTCCCGCTCTACGATGAGTACGAAAAGCTCATCAAGAGCGACGTCGCAGACGTTAAGAATACGGGCGGAAGATGGGCGGGAGCGATCACCGCCGGCTGGTTCCTCAAGAAGTTTGTCGGGAACTACAAATGGGTGCATCTGGACATCGCCGGAACGGCCATCCTTGAGGAACCATCAGACTATGCTCAACGAGGGGGCTCCGGAGTGGGCGTCAGATTGTTGACCGAGTTTCTGAAGGGATGGAAGTGAAGGCTCACCGGCATCGCGGTCAGCGTTGCCGGCTGCTTGACTTCTTTGGATGTCTTACCAATTCTTGTTACTTTTGCGGCGCACACCATAAGGGGGAACGACCTTGATGCTCACAGGACAAGATAGGAATCCGCAAGCGCGATACCTCATACTCCTCACGATAAGCCTGCTTCTCTTCTCTTCCTCTTCGCCCGCGCAAGGGCGCCATGAACAGGATAACGAGGGCCTCCACCAACTATTGCAACCGGTCTCGTTTGAAGCGATTACGCTTTTCGGTCGGGATACGGCCAAGGCTATCGTCAACATCCATTATCGGATCGGAGGAAGCTTCTTCATCTTCGTTCGCAATGAAGTCGAGCAGCGCAAGACTGAGTACGTCGCTCGGGGCGAGCTTGTCATCGAGCTTTTGAACGAGCAGAAGAACTCAGCCGCCCGCAAGATCAAACAGATCCTGTTGACACGCCCCGCTCCGGCGAGAGAGACCGATCGTTCATTGGATATTCAGGGAGCGATGTCGTTTGCCGTTCCGAAGGGAACGTATCAAATCGTGTTGAGCCTGGATGACCGCGAATCGGGGCGAACCTACCTCGACAGGAACAAAAAGGTGACGGTGGCTGAACCAAGCCCGGCACAGCTCGAAATTGCCCAGCTTCTGTTCGTTCAGCCTGTGGGGATTACTCTTGAAGCCGGTTTCATCCCGCTGAATCGAGGGGGTGATCTCCAGTTCGGCGGCAAGGGCGGTATCATCTCTCAACTTCGCCTTCCCGACAGCGCCCTGCCTCCTGCCGTTCAATGGAAGCTTGAAGGCCGTGTCGACGGGCTCGGGCAGCGTATGGAGAAGTTCGAAGGGAGCGAGCTCGTTCTGCTCGAGGGACTCCTGCACATGATGACGCAGGAAGACGAGATTCGCTATCGTGTCGACCCCGCGGCGAAGTCCTGGCAGACCCCCTATATTCCTCTTCCACTCGAACGGTTAGAGCCGGGAAGCTATCGGCTTGACATTGAATTCATGCCGGGTCAGGCGAAGCGCCGGCAGACTCTAGAATTCAGAGTTCTCTGGCAGTCACGACCGCTTTCCCTAGTCAATCCCGAGCTTGCGGTCGATGCGCTGCGGCACATCGCCTCGGAAGAGGAGATGAATGAAATGCAGTCGGGCTCAGCGACACGGCGNNTGCAGGAGCATTCCGCCGTTTCTGGAGGGCGAAAGATCGGGATACCACAACCGCCTACAACGAGATTATGACCGAGTACTACCTGAGAGTCGACGAAGCGCTCCGGAAGTTCTCCACGCTGAAGGAGGGGGACGGCTACAAGACGGACAGAGGACGAATTTTTATTCTTTACGGTCCTCCCACAAAGTCTGATCGGATCTTTCAGCCAGGCGCGCCGCCTACCGAAGTGTGGAGCTATGAGCATCTCAAACGGAAGTTTGTCTTCATCGACCCCAACAAGTCCGGAACGTTTATTCTCAATCAGACTGAGAACTTGTGAAACCGACGGTAGCAGTTACGATCGGCGACTTCAACGGAATCGGCCCTGAAGTGGCGTTGAAGGCAGCGGCCCATCCGGGGGTGCGGAAGATTTGCACTCCCCTGCTTGTCGGGCCCCTCAATGTGTTCGAGCACGTTCAGAAATCGCTGAAGATCCGGATACGACTAGAGAAGGGAAGCTTTGTGGGAAAGCAGACGGCCGTAACCCCCGTGCTCGATGTTGGCGACGGCATCTGGGCCGATGTGAAATTCGGCCAGACGACGAAATCGGCCGGAAAGTCGGCGGGGGTCGCGATCGTAAAAGCCGTTGAGTTGTGTACTGCGGGTCGGGCCAACGCGATGGTCACGGCTCCCCTCTCGAAGGAGGCACTCAATCTCGCGGGATATCATTTCCCGGGACAGACGGAAATGATCGCTCTCCTCAGCCGTTCGCAGCGAGTGGCTATGATGTTGGTCTCGAAGAAGATGCGCGTCGGTTTGGTCACGATCCATACGGCGTTGCGCGACGCCGCCGATCAGATTGCCAAGGAGAAGATCGTCGACAAAGTTACCATCGTGCACGACGCCCTTGTCAAAAACTTCCGGATTGCCAAGCCCCGAGTCGCCGTCCTTGCATTGAATCCGCACGCAGGAGAACATGGGTTGATGGGAAAAGAGGAGCAGGAGTCGATAGCCCCAGCCATTGAGCAGCTTCAGTCCGTGGGAATTTCGGCGACCGGTCCGTTCCCCGCCGACGCGTTCTTCGGGACGGGCGAATACAAGAAGTACGATGCAATCGTCGCGATGTATCACGACCAGGGTCTGATCCCGTTGAAGATGAGTTCCTTCGGTAAGGGGGTGAACTTCTCGGCGGGGCTCAACATCATTCGAACCTCGCCCGACCATGGAACGGCGTACGACATCGCCGGAAAAGGGAAGGCGGACATTTCCAGCATGGTTGAAGCGATCAAGCTGGCAGTTCAGTTCTCCGACAATTCATGATCGAACTCAAAGACATTTCTGTTTCGTTCGATGGGCAGTTGGTGCTGGACGGACTCAACTTCACGATGAAGGACGGTGAGTTCGTGTATCTTGTCGGCCCCACTGGAGCGGGCAAAAGCTCGCTACTCCGCTTGCTTTACATGGACTTGAAGCCGCATGCCGGCAGTGTCCAAGTGGCCGGCTTCGACTCCGTGACAACGAAGTCACGCGAGATCCCCCGGCTCCGCCGGAAACTGGGGATCGTCTTCCAGGATTT
>DMMN01000025.1 GCA_003453835.1 Bacteroidota bacterium
CGTCGGGACTTCGCTCAGGGTGACTGCTCTTCTCGGGACGAACGAAGTCGAAGACTGCGCAGCGTGCAGTTTTCTTGGTGCCCCCTTCGACTTCGTCCCGACAGACAACATTAGGACTTCGCTCAGGGTGACAGCGCTTCTGTTCTCCTCCCGCCATAATCGGTAAACTCGCGATGAGCCTGTTCGATTGGACTGATCGTAAGACACTCCCTTCGGCAGGGAGTGTGTCGAACGCTTCTGCGCCACTCCCGCGTCCCTAACGTGTGCTGGGCTTCTTCCGCTCTTCGAAACCTTGAATGTCGGTTAAACATTCTCTACTTTGGCGGCAACAAGAGACTCCCCGACCATGCCCGAAGACAACAAAGTTCTGACCATCTCCGAGATTACTCGCCAGATAAAGTCATCTCTTGAGCAGAAATTCCCTCGCGTCTGGATTCAGGGGGAGATCTCCAATTTCAAACATCACTCCTCGGGACATTTCTACTTCACGCTGAAGGATGAGGGTGCCCAAATCTCGGCAACGATGTGGAGAAGCCGTGCACAGTATCTCTTCTTTCAACCTGAGGACGGGATGAAAGTTATCGCGCGCGGTCCAATCACCGTCTATCCACCGCGCGGAAGCTATCAGATTGACGTGGAGCAGCTTCAGCCTGCCGGGATAGGGGAACTACAACTCGCCTTCGAGCGTCTCAAACAGAAACTCGCGGCGGAAGGTCTGTTTGACGCCGAGCGGAAGAAGAAGATACCGGAATATCCAGAGCGCGTCGGGATCATTACAGCCGAAACAGGAGCGGCCCTGCAAGACATTCTGAGCGTTCTGTCCCGAAGGTTCCCTTCGATNNGGCGGCTCGCTGGAGGACCTCTGGGCGTTCAACGAGGAAATCGTCGCGCGCGCGATCGATACCTCCACCATTCCCATCATCAGTGCGGTGGGGCACGAGATCGATTTCAGCATCGCGGATTTCGTCGCCGATTTGCGCGCACCGACCCCCTCTGCCGCTGCCGAGCTTCTCGTCCGCGACCGCCTCGAGCTTCTTGAAGTTATTCGGAACATTTGCTATACTATGCGGGTCAATTTGGAAGATCGTGTCACGTCCGAGCGTGAGCGGGTCCACCATCTGGTCTCAAGCTATTCGTTCAATCGCCCACGCGACCTCGTGCGCGAACGAACGCAGCGCGTGGATGAGCTTGACCGCACCGTGACGGTAACGTTTACCCATCTCTTCCAGCTCGCCTACCGGCGCCATCAAACAGCGTTGCACCGATTAGAGGCGCTCAGTCCGAAAGGGGTGATGAAGCGGGGGTATGCGATGGTTCGAAAAGAAGGGAACATAGTGACGAGTGCCCGCGCGCTTCACGCAGGGGAGAAGACAACGATACAATTCCATGATGGTGACGTGGCAACGAGAGTCGAACAATGAGTTCAAAGAAATTACAGAAGAGCTCGTTTGAAGATTCGCTCAAGCGGCTTGAGAAAATCGTCGAGTCGCTCGAGAGCGGTGAGATATCCCTGGATGGTGCGGTTGATCTTTACGAAGAGGGCATCCGGCTTTCCAAAGAGTGTAGTGAAAGGTTGAAGGCAACGGAACTGAGAATCAAGAAACTCACGAAAGACATCAACGGACAGCTTGAATTGACTGAGTTGGATGAAGAATGAGCGAAACCACGTTCAAGTATCTCAACAAGATCAATGATCCCACCGACCTGCGAAAGTTGGAGGTGAAGGAGTTGCGGGCGGTCGCCGGGGAAGTTCGTGAGTTCCTTATCGATTGCGTGTCGAAGACGGGCGGACATTTCGGCGCGGGCTTGGGTACCGTTGAGCTCGCCGTGGCCCTTCACTATGTTTTCAACACGCCGGAGGACAAACTCGTGTGGGATACCGGCCATCAAGCGTATCCCCACAAGATACTCACTGGTCGCAGAGATCGCATGTACACCATCCGCCAGCTCAACGGGCTGAGTGGATTCCTCAAGCGATCCGAGAGCGAGTATGACGTCTTCGGTGCCGGCCACGCGAGCACCGCCCTCTCCGCCGCGTTGGGAATAGCCACTGCGAGGGACTTTGCCAAGAAGAACCACAAAGTGGTCGCAATCGTCGGGGATGGATCGCTGACAGGCGGCATGGCATACGAAGCGATGAACAATGCGGGCCTCCTCAGAAAAGATCTCATTGTCATCCTGAATGACAATCAGATGGTCTCGCTCTCCTCCATCAGCCCGACTCTGTGGTCTCTTCACACGTATTTCAACGAAGTGCTCACGCATCCCACCTACAATAAGTTCAAAGCCAATGTCTGGGAGCTGACGGGCAAGCTCGATACGTGGGGTGACAGGCTCCGGCAGGTCGCTCAGAAGTTCGAGAAAGGTGTCAAGGCGGTCGTGACGCCGGGGATGATGTTTGAGGCGATGGGATTCCGCTATTTCGGGCCGTTCAACGGTCACAATGTCGTCAAGCTGGTCGAAGTACTCCGGCACGTGAAGGATCTGCATGGCCCGATCTTAATTCACACGATCACGCAGAAGGGAAAGGGGTACGGACCGGCTGAGAAGGAAGCAACGGCGATGCACGGTGTGCCCCCCTTCGATAAGATCACCGGAATCTCGCCCATAAAGTCGGATGAAGCTCCTGCCTACACCACAATCTTCGGCAAGGCGCTGGTGGAAATATGCCGGGAGAATCCAAAGGTCGTCGGGATCACCGCCGCGATGCCCGATGGAACAGGGCTGACGATTCTCCACAAAGAGATGCCGGAGCGGTTCTTCGATGTCGGCATTGCCGAGCAGCATGGCGTGACGTTCGCGGCCGGTCTCGCCACGGAGGGATATATCCCTGTCGCAGCCATTTATTCTACATTCCTGCAAAGGGCGTTCGATCAAGTCGTTCACGACTGTGCACTGCAGCATCTCCACGTTGTGTTCGTCCTTGATCGTGGCGGCCTGGTGGGAGCCGATGGCCCAACACATCACGGTACTCTGGACCTCTCCTATCTTCGATGTGTCCAGGGGATGGTTGTTATGGCTCCGAAGGATGAGCAGGAACTGAGAGACATGCTCTACACGGCCGTCGAATACAAGAAGGGCCCAATTGCCTTGCGATATCCGCGCGGGAACGCACTTGGCGTTCCGGTCAGACCCGGATTCCGGCAACTCGAAATTGGCAAGGCAGAGACCGTGAGGCCTGGGAAGGATGTGGCCCTTCTCGCGATCGGGAACATGGTGCCGTTTTCACTCGAGGCTGCAAGTCTGTTGGCGAAGGAGGGGATAGAAGCCGAGATCGTTAATATGCGATTCGTGAAGCCTCTCGATGACGAGATGATCCGCTCGATCGCCGGTCGGTTTGACATCATCATGACCATCGAGGACAACGTGATCCATGGCGGTTTTGGGGCGGCCGTTCTGGAATCCCTCTGCCGCCAAGGATTGACCGGCGTCGCGGTGAGAACGCACGGATTACCCGATTCCTTCGTTGACCACGGATTGCCGAATGAATTATATCAGATGCTCAAACTCGACGGGCCCGGAATCGCAGAAGTGACGAAAGAGTTTCTTGCGTCAAAACATGGCAAGCCCGCTCTCGAACTGATCTCCACCTAAGCGTCGAATCCCCCCATGGAAAAGGTTCGTATCGCCGTCGTCGGTCTCGGCACCATCGGTCAGACCATCCACCTCCCAATCCTCTCCAAACTCCCCGACGCTGAAATCGTTGCGGTCTGTGATGTTGATGCCTCGAAGGCGGAGTTCGTGGCCCGGAAATACGAGATACCCCGGTGGTACGATGGTCTGGAGTCGTTGCTTAAGCAAGAGGAGGAGATCGTCGGCGTGGATATCTGCACGTCCACGTTTACCCATGTGGATGTGGCCGTTGCGGCGCTTGAGTCAAAGAAACATGTTCTTGTAGAAAAACCCCTTGCCCGCACTCAAGAGGAGGCGCTCCAGATTACGAACGCCGCAAAGAAACACCAGCGCAAAGTAATGGTCGGGATGAACAATCGCTTTCGTCCTGATTCGATGATTCTAAAGAGTATGATTCAGGGTGGAGAGCTCGGAAAGATCTACTATGCGAAGGCAGGCTGGCTGAGGAAACTCAAGTCGCACNNGGTCGTGGCAGCGAACTATTCTCACAACACGAAGGGAGTTGAGGATTCATCGGTTGTGTTCCTTCGGACAAAGAACGGCTCATCGTTGTCGATCGAATCGAGTTGGTCATTTGAATCGAATCAAGACTTCTTCTACTGCGACTGCTTCGGAACGGACGGCAGTGGCTCGCTCAACCCGTTTCGGATCTTGAAGCGAATGCACGGGAATCTTGTCAACGTCACGCCGGTCTCACACGAGACTCCTCAAACACTCTACTGGAAGTCGTACGACAACGAGTTGAAGCATTGGATCGGCGCGCTCCGAGGCCTCCATCCGGTCATCTCAACGGGCGAAGAAGCGGTACATCGCATGAAGATCGTCGATGCGATCTACAAATCGGCCAGAAATGGAAAGAGTGTAACGATCAAGTAGTTGCTCGCATCCGGACGCACCCGCTCCAACGCCCCATGAGGAACACACCTCCTATCGTTGCACTTCTGACAGACTTCGGCTTGAGTGACCACTATGTCGGGACAATGAAAGCCGTGATGCTCGCCATCAATCCCGGCTTACGGATCGTCGACATCTCGCACGAGGTCGCGCCGCAGGATGTTCAACAAGCCGCATACCTTCTCTGGGCATCCTACAAGTATTTTCCGAAAGGATCCATCCTCGTCGGCATCGTAGATCCGGGTGTGGGAAGCCCACGAAATATCCTTGCGGTGCGAATCCGACACTGCACCTTCCTCGCCCCGGACAATGGACTGCTCGATCTCGTGATTTCGGAGGAGGCGGTTCTGCAATCGATCGTCGTTGAGTTGGAGAAGCCGGGAATTCGCTCGTTAGTGCTTCCAGAGATCTCCAGAACATTCCACGGTCGAGACATCTATGGGCCCCTTGCGGCCCAGCTCTCCATGAAAACGCCATTAGCCAGACTGGGCAGGAACGTTGAAAGTCGCCCATTACCTCCCCGGTTCGTGAGTCGTAGGGCTCCGAGTGTACCTCCGAGCATCCTCCATATCGATCGGTTCGGCAATCTCGTTACGAACATCAAGAGCGATGCCGAGTCTCTCGTTGATCGAAGGATGAGAGGTTTGATTGTCAACCGGAGGAGGGTGACAACGTGGATCGATGACTACGAATCGGCTCCGCCGAACAGGGCTTGCCTCATAGTCGGCAGCAGCGGGCTTGTCGAGATAGTCGTCAGGAATGGCAGCGCGGCCCGGTTGCTGAACGCTCACAAGAGCACTCTGCTACGGACCATTTCGTGATGAAGCGTTCGATGCCGACAGATGAAGAGTTCATGAAAAGATGCCTAGAGCTGGCAGTGAGGGGATCCGGCTTCGTGAGCCCGAATCCGATGGTGGGATGTGTCATCGTGAAGGGAGGCAAGATCGTCGGGGAAGGTTTTCATAAGAAGTTCGGCGGTCCTCACGCCGAAGTGAACGCGCTTCGCGAGGCCCGCGCGAAGTCACGCGGAGCGACGCTGTACGTCAATCTTGAGCCATGTGTCCATCACGGAAAGACCCCACCGTGCCTTCAGACCATCATCGCTACCGGCATCCGGAAAGTCATTGCCGCATCGCAAGATCCAAATCCTCTTGTCGCCGGAAGGGGATTTGCCGAGCTTCGCAAAGCAGGCATCGAGGTTCAGGTCGGAGTTCGTCGCCGGGAGGCGGAGGCGCTCAACGAAAGATTCTTCACCTTCATGCGATCACGATTGCCCTTCGTTGGACTAAAGCTCGCCCAGACGATTGATGGATACATAGCCGATGCGCGAGGTAATTCGAAATGGATAACGTCTCCGGAGGCGAGGAAAGAAGCTCACAGAATCCGGTCGGAATACGACGCAATCCTCGTCGGGGCCAATACGGTGCTTCGTGACGATCCAAAACTCACAGTTCGATTCTCGGCCGGCAAAAATCCGCTTCGAGTCGTTCTTGATGGCCGCCTGCGTGTCTCGGCCACAGCGAGTGTCTTCCGAACGAAAGCAGCACGCACGGTTCTTGTGACATCCAGGGAAGGGGCGAAAAAGAACAAACGAACCGTCGACAAGCTCGCGAAGCAAGGCGTGTCTGTGCTTGCCATAGGGACTGACGACACGATTAAACCGAAGGAAATCCTCCTTGCTCTCGCCTCGCTTGGGATCTCATCGGTCCTGCTCGAAGGGGGCGGCGCAACGTCGAGTCTGTTCGTGGAAGCACGTCTGGTTGACAAGCTCCACATTTTTGTGGCCCCCAAAATCCTTGGCGGCGGCATTGCTTCACTTCAGTTTTCTGCGCCGCCGTCGCTTGCCAAGGCAATCAGGCTCAGCAAGATATCGGCAAAAGCGGTTGGCAAAGACTTCCTCATCGAGAGTGCAGTCGAAAAATGAAGCTCTTGATTTTCTTCCTCCTTATGACTGTACCAAGTGCCGGACTTACACAAACTTTTACGGACCTCAAGCGATCAATCGATGCGGAATTCCGCAAGGTGGAAGGCGTCTTCGGCCTCGCATTCTTTAATCTTCGAACGGGTGAAATGCTTCTCATCAACGAGAGAGAGATGTTTCATGCTGCGAGCACCATGAAGACGCCCGTCATGATCGAGATATTCAAATGGGTGAAGGAAGGCAGACTCAGCCTCGGCGACAGCATAGAAGTGAAGAACGAATTCAGAAGCATCGTCGACGGTTCGTCCTATCAGCTCGATCTTTCGGATGATAGCGACGATTCAATGTACCGACGGATTGGCGGCAAGGCGACGATTCGAGAGCTGATGTACCAGATGATCACCGTCAGCAGCAACCTTGCCACGAACATTCTCATCGATCTTGTCGATGCGAAGAATGTCTCTGCCACCATGCGCTCAATGGGCGCAGTGAACATTCGAGTTCTCCGAGGTGTTGAGGACGGCCAGGCGTTCCGAAAAGGATTGAACAATACGACGGACGCATATGATCAGATGCTCATTCTACGGGCAATCGCAGAAGGCAGGGCGGTCGATTCAGCGTCGTCGAAAGCAATGATCGATATTTTGTTCGAACAGAAATTCAACGACCTGATTCCGGCACTCCTTCCGAAAAACGTCAGAGTTGCCCACAAGACCGGAAGCATCACGGGAGTCGAGCACGATTGCGGCGTCGTATTCCTTGCGGATGGTCGGAGATACGTACTCGTCATTCTCTCCAAGGAACTGAAGGACGTCAAAGGCGGGAAGGACGTGATCGCCCGGGTGTCGAAGATGATTTATGATATCGTCGAGAGGAGTCATTAGCGCGATGTTTACCGGACTGGTAGAAGAGATCGGCACCGTTGATCGGTTGAAGGAAGAAGGCGGGAGTGTGATCATGACGGTGCGGGCCAGGAAAACTTCCCGCAATCTGAAGATCAATGAAAGCGTTGCCGTCAATGGGGTGTGCCTTACCGTCATTCGCTGGACCCGGGGCAAGTTTCAGGTGCAGGCTGTTGAGGAAACCCTTCGTAAGACCAACCTTGGGAAACTCAACGAAGAAGATCCGGTCAACCTCGAGCGAGCATTGCTGCCGGGCGAGCGACTTGGCGGGCACTTTGTTTTGGGGCACGTTGACGGCGTAGCCCGGGTCACCAAAATCCAACCGCGCAAGAGCAGTTGGATGGTCTGGTTCGCGATTCCAAAACGTCTCGCCCGATACCTCATCCCCGTCGGCTCGGTTGCGATTGACGGTGTCAGCCTGACGGTTGCATCAATCAAGGGAAGGGAGTTTGGAGTCTCGATCATCCCCCATACGATGGACGTGACAACGTTCAAGTTTCTTAAGGTGGGGGACGAAGTGAATGTAGAATGTGATATGCTGGGAAAGTACGTTGAACGACTCATGCGGGCACACGGAAGGTGATCGATGGGCAGGCGGATTATCTACAGAATCGAAGATCGGCCGGAGAATGTTGTTGAGGAGTACCGGTGGGATGAAGTCAAGCGCCTGCAGCACTGGTACGATTCCGAGTTCACGTGGACGGCGGGGAGACTGGGATTCAAGCGATACGTCGTCTTCCCTAACACGAATGAGTTTGGAGGTCTTGATGTCTCTCTCTGGAAGATCATCGCCAAAAGACACCAGTCGCTTGTCGAGGAAGGATTGTCCGAACTCGAGGTAGTCAATCAACTGGAGCGCGAGAAGCTTGTCGTTGTGAAGTGGGGTGGGTACTTCGATGACAGCCTGGCAAGCGGATTCACCCGAGTTGCCGACAACGAGTGGAATGCGTTTCTCGTTTGCGATTTTCTCTTGAAGGCGTCGACGCTCTGTCCGAATGCCACCATCAACCTATCGGATGAGGGGAAGTTCATCAAGACCGGTTCCGTGCGACTTCGAAATGGGAAGGCCCTTCTTTTCCGGAGCGAGTTGGCTCAAGGGATCGATCCCTCAGCTCGCTGTTTTTCCATCGTTGACCCGCAGAAATACGACGGCCATCCGGAGTTCAGAAACTTCGTTCCGGAATTCAACAGGCTGGAGAAAAAGAAAAAGAGGGAAGTTCTTCGAAACTGGAATTGGCTTGGATATGGGGATGGATATGATGTAGGCGGGGACGATAAAAGGGGCTTCGATCTCAATGCCAAGGTCCGAGAGTTTGTGGTATTTGAATAGTCGCTCTTGGGATACGATCAAGCCGAGAGAAGATTCATAAGAATAGTCCTTGCTTTTCTACCAACGCCTGGATATATTGGGGCCGAACCCCAATAGAAATTGGGGTTTTTGCATCTCAGAAAGGGCAAGATTCTTATGTACACGTTCTTCATTATCCTCGAAATCATCGTTGGGATTCTTCTCACGATTGTGGTCCTCATGCAGGCAAGCAAGGGTGGCGGACTCGCCGGTACGTTGGGGGGGAGCGCGCTCGGGATGACGTTTGGAGTTCGCCGCACTTCCGACTTCCTGACGAAGACCACGACCATTCTGGCTACGCTATTCATGGTTCTCGCCTTGTTCATCAATCTGGTCGTTTTGCCGCGGGGAGGAAAGGACGAACAGAGCCTGATTCAATCATCACCGCAACCAACGTCACTTCCTCCGGCAGCGCAGCCGTCGCAGCCTGCCGCGACGCCGCCAGCAAACAAGTAGTCCGACGTTCTGCACCCATGGCTCAATTGGTAGAGCAACTGACTCTTAATCAGTGGGTTCCAGGTTCGAGTCCTGGTGGGTGCACAAGCGGCGAGGAGGGAAGCAATGCTTCCTGAACTCGCCGCTTCCGCATGATTGCAGGATGAAGATAGTCCAGCCTTCGCCGGCGCTTTTGGACGGAGGTGGGAACTCGAGAGCGTCTTCGGATTACAGAGCCGCAGGCCGAAGTGGCGGAACTGGTAAACGCGTCCCGAAACTCTCGCAGAATGACCTGGGATGAGTTTCGGGATAAACTGGACTCAAAACCGTTACGCTTGATATTCTTAACGCCGAAGTGGCGGAACTGGTAGACGCGTCCCGAAACTCTCGCAGAATGACCTGGGATGAGTTTCGGGATAAACTGGACTCAAATCCGATACGCTTGATATTCTTAACGCCGAAGTGGCGGAACTGGTAGACGC
>DMMN01000015.1 GCA_003453835.1 Bacteroidota bacterium
GGGTACGAATCTTCCGAAGAACTCACCCATTTGCTGAAGGACGAGATCGCGAAAGTCCTGCACGTGAACGGGGCATCGCCCTCGTTCGAAATGAAGCTCCCGGAAGTACCACGGCCGTTTGTTATAATGGTGGTCGGCGTAAACGGGGTGGGGAAAACGACGACGATCGGCAAGCTGGCTCACAATTATCGAACGGCGGGTTTTAGGGTCGTCGTCGGTGCCGCAGACACGTTCCGGGCGGCCGCCAACGAGCAACTCGAAATCTGGGCGCAACGGGCGGGNNTGATGGAGGAGCTGAAGAAGATCAAGCGCGTGCTGGACAAACGAATGCCCGGAGCTCCGCACGAAGTACTCCTCGTGCTGGACGCAAGCACGGGACAAAATGCTCTGCAACAAGTCAGGCAATTCACCAACGCGGTCGAAGTGACAGGTCTCGTCATAACGAAGCTCGATGGAACGGCAAAAGGAGGCATCGTGCTGGCCATCAGCAGCGAGCTGAAGGTGCCCGTGAAGTTCATCGGGGTCGGTGAACAACTCGACGATCTCCAGGTCTTCGACCGCAAAGCGTTCGTGGAAGCGCTGTTTGAAGGGGCCGACATCGATCAACCATAGAACACGACGACGATTCAGTTCCCAACCACTCCATTGCTGATACCATGAAACTCACATTCTACCGATACGATCTCAAGCTCAAGCATACCTTCACCATCTCACGCAGCTCGCGGGACATCGCCACCGTGGTGATTGTCGAGCTCGATCACGAGGGAATCGTCGGCTTGGGAGAGGCCTCTCCTTCACGAAGATACGGTGAGACGATCGAAACAGTCGAAGCGTTCTTGACGAAACTGGATCTAGCGAGGTTCGCCGATCCGTTCCAGCTCGACACGATTCTGGACTATGTTGATACGCTCGAGACGGAGAATACTTCCGCCAAGGCTGCAGTTGACATCGCACTCCACGATTGGATCGGCAAGAAACTCAACCTTCCCCTTCACAAATACTGGGGTCTCGACCGGAACAATGCACCGATGACATCGTTCACGATTGGAATCGACACTCCCGAAGTGATCGAGCGGAAAGTTCGCGAGGCGGAGCCCTACCCACTCCTTAAGATCAAGCTTGGCGGCTCCAACGACGAGGAAATCATGCGGACCATTCGGGGGGTGACGAGAAAAACGCTTCGAGTCGACGCCAACGAAGGATGGAAGACAAAAGAGGTGGCGGTCGAGAAGATCAAATGGCTCGAGCAGGAAGGCGTCGAATTCGTGGAGCAGCCAATGCCGGCTGTCGATCTTGCGGGGACTGCCTGGGTGCGCGAGAGAGTCAATCTGCCGCTGATCGCAGATGAAAACTCGATTCGCCTTCACGATGTGCCGAAATTGCAAGGAGTATTCGACGGTATCAACATCAAGCTCATGAAGTGCACCGGATTGCGGGAGGCGATTCGAATGGTCCACACGGCTCGCGCGTGCGAATTGAAGATCATGACCGGTTGCATGATCGAGAGTTCCGTGGCGATCTCGGCCGCGGCGCAGTTCTCGCCCATGATTGACTACGCAGACCTTGACGGTGCCGAGCTCACGTCGAATGATCCGTTCGACGGCGTGAAGATTGTAGATGGGAGGTTGGTCTTACCCGATCGGCCCGGTATTGGCGTGCGAAGGAGAGTGTAGGGATTGGGCGTGGTCAATCGGCGGGATCTTTGCCACTGAGGCAATTCACGTGCGGGGAGGAACCACAGATTGACGTGATTGGAGACGTCGTCTTATGAATCTAGAAGGTAACGCACTGATGTTACGCAAAACAAGGATCGTGGTGCCGCCGAGTAAAGGACACACCCCTCTGCTCCTCGATAGCCGTCTGTTCGACTCGGTCGAACAGACNNGGAGAGGTCGTCAGACTCCGGCGAGTCTGACGGACTCGCCGAGGGATGAAAGGGGTGTGTGCTTTTCGCTGAGAGAGAGTGAACATGTTCTTTGGCGGGTGCATTTGCGTAACGTCAGTATGTAAGACAAGCTTGCGCTACACCATGTTCTTAAAGAAACCCAAATATCGTCAGTTCGTGTACGAGCCCAGGTATTATAAGCCTGACCTCGACGAGTCGGGACGGCTCAAAGAGAAGCTGCGGCAGGAGCGTATCAAGCGTCGGAAGAAGGCTCGACCGCCATTCATCTGGGCCGTTCTTCTGCTTGTTCTCTTGTACGCGTATCTGCATCTCTCGGGAAACCTGCGCTAGTGCCTTCAAAGATCCATATCCTCAAGGCGGAGCTGGCGAACAAGATCGCCGCCGGCGAAGTTGTCCAGCGACCAGCTTCCGTTGTGAAGGAGCTTGTCGAGAATTCGCTCGATGCGAACGCGACTTTCATCACTATCATCGCAAAAGACGCCGGCAGAACGCTCATCCAGACGATCGACAATGGCGAAGGAATGTCGCCCGACGATGCCCTTCTTTCGTTCCAGCGACATGCAACCAGCAAGATCGCGACCTCAGACGATCTGGAGGCGATCAGGACACTCGGTTTTCGCGGGGAGGCGTTGGCGTCAATTGCAGCAGTCGCCCAGGTTGAGCTGAAAACCCGCCAACCATCCGATGAGATGGGAACGATGGTGAGGCTGGAGGGGAACGCGTTGAAGGAGAATACCAGAGTCGCCATGGAGCCCGGCACGACGGTTACCGTCAAGAACCTGTTCTACAATACGCCGGCGCGTCGTAATTTCCTGAAAACGCGCACCACCGAACTGAAGAATATCACCGACGCGATCACGCGAATGGCGATTGCCTATCCCGAGGTCGGTTGGCACTACGCAAGTGATGAGGAGGTCCTGCTCGACCTGAAACCAAAGTCTGCCGAGGACCGATTGAAGGACCTGTTCGGTGAACGGCAATTCGAATCATTGCTCTACGTTCGCGAGAACAACGAGTATCTCACTCTCGAAGGCTTCGTCGGCAAACCGGATTTTGCGCGCAAGAGTCGTGTCGATCAGTACCTGTTCATCAACCGACGCTTCGTGATCAATCGAGCGATCAACCACGCCGTCTTTCAGGCGTACGGTCATCTTCTGATCAAGGGGCTCTTTCCCTTCTATGCACTGAATATCCAGCTCGATCCCCACAGAGTGGACGTCAATGTCCATCCTTCGAAAATGGAAGTGAAGTTCGAGAACGAATCCGCAATCTATCGCTTCGTTCTCACGACCATCAGAAAGACGCTCGGGATGAGCGACGTTGCCCCGTCATTGGCGTTTCAGGAGCAGATGGCCGGGTCCTCTGTGGATCAGAAGCTGCGCTTCACTTCGCCGGAGGAAGCTGCGACGTCTCCCCGTTCTGGTGCCTGGAATCGAATGCCACCCGTTCGACCGGACGACGTTCTTCTGGAAGGGGCTTCGCAGATCAACTTCGATCAATTGTTCCAGAGGATTGAAAAGCCGGCCAATGACGACATCGGGCGCGACGGTGAAGCCACGTTCCCAGCCGATTCGGAGAGACAAACTGCGGTACCGAGAGAGAGAGTCCTAGCCCATAGCTCTCTTGGGCACGGTGCGGGGACAGGCTCCTTCGATGAAGGAAGGGCGATCTGGCAGATTCACAAGAAATACATTCTCTCTCAGATCCGAACGGGTCTTTTGATTGTCGATCAACACGTTGCGCACGAGCGCATTCTCTACGAGAAAGTGTTGGCAAACTTCGAAGACAGTCTCCCGACGACGCAGCAATTGCTCTTCCCCCACACCGTCCTGCTGAGTGCGAGCGACTATAGCCTCGTGATGGATCTTGCTCCTCATCTGGAAGCGATCGGGTTTGACCTGAAACTCTTTGGAAAGAACACGGTTGTCATCGAAGGAATCCCGGCGGATGTCCGGGTTGGGAATGAAGCCAAGATCCTTCAAGATGTGTTGGATGAGTTCAAGAACAATGAGCACAATCAGACCATCGATGCCCGCGATAAGTTGGCGAAATCGTTCGCGTGCAAAGCCGCGGTCAAAGCGGGCGACAGATTGAATCAGGCGGAGATGGTCGTCCTCATCGATCAGCTCTTTGCCACGCAGATGCCGTATGTCTGCCCTCACGGTCGCCCAGTGATGGTCAAGATCCCGGTTGAGGAGCTCGATCGGCGATTCGGGAGAACGTGAACCGTACACAATCAAGGAGAGGCGAAGGCCATGCAGAATACATCGGAAGACTTTCGGGAGGCGCGGACGCGGTGGGAAGAAAACGTGAGAGCGAGCGGCAAAGTTCGCGATGTCAAGTTCACGACCGTAAGCGATGAGCCGATCCAGATGCTCTACGGGCCGGATGACGTGGAGGAGATCAACTTCCTGAGCGACATCGGTTACCCCGGGGAGTATCCATATACCCGCGGCATCCATCCCACGGGATATCGGGGGAAGCTCTGGACGATGCGCCAGTTTGCCGGCTTCGGGACTCCGGAAGACACGAACGCGCGTTATCACTACCTTCTCGAGCATGGGCAGACCGGACTCTCCGTTGCGTTCGACCTGCCGACGTTGATGGGGCGCGACGCCGACGATCCATTATCTGAAGGAGAAGTAGGCATTTGCGGTGTGGCCGTCAGCTCGCTCGCCGATATGGAGATTCTTTTCAAGGGAATCAACCTTGGCGACATCTCCACCTCGATGACGATCAATGCACCGGCCGCGATGATGATGTCCTTCTATCTGGCTGTGGCGGAGAAGCAGGGAGTGGACTTCAAACGTCTACGCGGAACCATCCAAGCAGACATCCTGAAGGAATACATCGCCCAGAAAGAATGGATCTACCCGCCGGAACCGTCGATGCGGCTGATCATCGACATGTTCGAATACATGAACAGGGAAGTACCACAATGGAACCCGATCTCTGTGAGCGGCTATCACATTCGTGAGGCCGGCTCGACTGCCGCACAGGAGTTGGCGTTCACGCTGGCCGACGGGTTTGCCTACGTGGAAGCGGGTATTGCCCGCGGCCTGAACGTTGATGAGTTCGTTCCGCGGATCTCGTTCTTCTTCAATTCACACGTCGACTTCTTCGAGGAGATTGCCAAGTTCCGCGCGGCGCGGCGCATCTGGGCGACGCGCATGCGGGAGAAGTACGGCGCCAAGAATCCCCGCTCATTGACGCTGAGGTTCCATACGCAAACGGCGGGGTGCTCGCTGACGGCCCAGCAACCGGAAAACAACATCGTGCGGACAGCCTTTCAAGCACTGGCGGGCGTCTTGGGCGGGACTCAGTCGCTGCACACAAACTCGATGGACGAGACACTCGCCCTTCCGTCCGAGAAGGCCGCAAAAATCGCGCTTCGGACGCAACAGATCATTGCCTTCGAGACGGGTGTCTCGAATACCATCGACCCGCTCGCGGGAAGTTACTTCGTCGAGGCACTGACGGCATCGATGGAGCAGGAAGCGGAGCGGTATTTTGAGAAGATCGATGGGTTTGGCGGCGTCGTTCCTGCGATCGAGGCGGGATTCTTCCAGCGAGAGATCGCAGACGCCGCGTACCGCTATCAGCGTGAGCTGGATGTGAAGGAGAAAATCATCGTCGGTGTGAACGATTTCGTGGAGGAAGATGAGAAGATTGAAATTCCGATCCTGGTCATTTCGCCCGAAGTTGAGCTCAAGCAGAGACAACGCCTAGCTGATATCCGCCAGAGCCGGGACGAAACAAAGGTTGGACAGTCACTCGGCAACCTGCGGCAGGCTGCCCTTGACCAGAAGAACCTGATGCCACACTTGCTCGACTGCACTCGGTCGTACGTGACGATTGGGGAAATGTGCGGTGCGTTGGCTGAAGTCTTCGGCGTCTACGAAGAACCGGCGGTGATTTAGAACGAATTGGAACCGAAAAGGGAAATTCACTTGCGGCTTCCGGCAAGAGGGGGAACGATCACGAGTCAGCATCAACCCGCATCGTAACCTGAGATCAATTGATGAGTGCATACATCCGCTTGCTCCGACCAACTCAGTGGCTGAAGAACTTCTTTCTTTTTGCGCCGCTGATCTTCTCGAAACACATGTTTCAGGAAGGGTATCTTCTCAGCGTCGGGTTGGCCTTCGTCGTCTTCTCGCTTCTTTCCAGCACGGTGTATGTGGTCAATGATATCGCCGATCGGGAAGCTGATCAGCTTCACCCCATCAAACGGAACCGGCCGATTGCAGCCGGAAAAGTCTCGGTCCTTCAAGGGATCGGTGCATCGCTGGTTCTCCTGATTGCTGTTCTCTTCCTTTCTGCTTCACTCAATTCGAAGTTTCACCTGATCGCGCTCCTGTACTTTCTGTTGAATCTGGGCTACTCGTTCTTTTTGAAGCGCGTCATCCTCGTCGATGTCTTCGTCGTAGCCGCCGGATTCATGCTTCGGGTTCTAGCCGGAGCGTTCGTTATTGACGTCCAGGTTTCTCATTGGATTGTTCTCTGCACGCTGTTCGTTTCGCTTTTTCTCGCAATTTCCAAGCGGCGCGGCGAGCTCTTGTTGGTCGACGGCTCCGAAGGGTACAAAGGGAGGGCGGTCTTGCGGGAGTATGATCTCCCCTTCATCGATCAAATGATGACGGTGGCCGCCGCGGGCATGGCCATCTCGTACGCGCTCTACACGGTGGCTGATCGCACGGTGCACGTCTTCGGAACGGAGAATCTGATTTTCACCACCGTGTTTGTCTT